>OMOE01000109.1 GCA_900290365.1 Syntrophobacter sp. SbD1
ATATCACTTTCGACCAGGTAACGGTGACCGGGACCGAAAACATCATGATGGCCGCCTGCCTGGCCGATGGAGTCACGGTCTTGAAAAACTCGGCCCGGGAGCCGGAGGTCGTGTCGCTTGCAGAATATCTGAATCTGATGGGAGCACAGATCGAGGGGGCCGGAACGGATGAAATCACCATCACGGGAGTTGACGAACTTACTCCGTCGAGTTGCGAGGTGATTCCCGACAGGATTGAAGCCGGGACCTACCTGGTCGCGGCCGCAATTACGGGAGGCGAGCTTACGCTCAAAGGGTGCAGGACAGACCATCTTCAGGCGATAATCCGGAAACTGAGCGATGCCGGGCTTTCGATAGAGAGTAATGGAGCCACGGTCAAGGCCTGCTGCAAGGATAAGATACGAAGCGTCAATATTGAAACGTACCCTTTCCCGGGCTTTCCGACCGACATGCAGGCCCAGTTCATGGCCCTGATGGTTCTTGGAAGCGGGGTCAGCCTGATAAAGGAGCGCATATTCGAAAACCGCTTCATGCATGTACTCGAATTGGAGCGCATGGGCGCCGATATTGAGCTCGACGGCAGGACGGCCATCGTGCGGGGGGTCAGAAAACTTTCCGGGGCCCCGGTTATGGCAACGGACCTGCGGGCTTCGGCCTCACTTGTCCTCGGCGCCCTGGCGGCCGAAGGAACCAGTGAGATAACAAGAATTTACCACCTGGACAGGGGCTATGAGGCCATTGAAAAGAAACTGTCTGCCGTGGGAGCAAAAATCGAGCGGGTGAGCGGGTAACGAAAAACCTTTTTAGACAGGATTAACAGGATTTACAGGATTAAGAAATAACCTCTATAGTGCCCAGTGATTTAGATTTTATCCGTGCCCATCAGTGACCAGAAAAAAGGGGACAACCAATGGGAGCTCGTAAATCCGGCTGGATGCCAATCGATCTTGGCAGGCTTAAAATGTCCAGCCTCAAGGACCGGCAAAGCAAGGTGTCTATGGCCGATTTCGCTCGTCCGGTGCAGGTTCGGCCCACTTTTCGGCAGTTTTTGGACAGCCTGCCCTCGATGCATGCTGCCGACGAACTTCGCAAGGCTGCCGGCGCCATATCGAAAGCGGTTGGAAACGAAAAGACCGTACTGCTTGGAATGGGCGCTCATCCCATAAAAGTGGGCCTCAATCCCGTTATCATCAATGCAATCGAACGTGGTATTCTGTCCGGAATAGCAATGAACGGTGCGGGAATCATTCACGACGTCGAAATAGCCCTTGCGGGCAAGACATCTGAAGACGTCGCGGCGCATCTTGGCAGCGGCGAATTCGGAATGGCCCGCGAAACTTCTGAATTCATCCACAGGGTTGTTTCGAAAGCGTACCACGAGCGTGGTGAAGGGCTTGGAAAAGCGGTGGGCGAGGCGCTGCTCATGGAAAGTGCGCCTTATGCCGATTCGAGCCTGCTGGCCACTGCCGCCCGATGCGATTTGCCGGTAACCGTACACGTGGCAATTGGGACCGACATCATACACATGCACCCGGAAATGGACGGCGCAGCTATGGGCGCGCTAAGTCATCTGGACTTCCGCATTTTTTGCTCGATGGTCACCACCTTGCAGCACGGGGTTTTTATAAATCTGGGCTCGGCTGTGGTTATCCCGGAGGTTTTTCTCAAGGCCGTCAGCGTGGCCAGAAACCTTGGGTTTCCCCTCGATGGCCTCACCGCAATAAATATGGACTTCATACGTCACTACAGGCCAATGACAAATGTGGTGCAAAGGCCTGTTATGGATGGTGGAACGGGCATTAATCTGACCGGCCACCATGAAATAATGTTCCCGCTTTTGATAGCTGCGGTCCTCGATGAGATAGCGTTGGACCTTGCCCGCTGACATGTTATTCTAATAAGCCTTGAATTAGCTGATTTGGAGTGTGAAATGCCGATATTCGAATACGAGTGTTGCAATTGCTGTGAACATTTCGAAGTGATTGTGTTCAGAAGCGATGAGGCGATAAGTTGCCCGAAGTGCGAATCATCGAATGTAAATAAGAAGATGTCCGTTTTTGGATTCAAGAGCGGCGGGGACAAAGGGGCGGCAAGCAGCCGCGCCGGCGCTTCGTCCTCAGGCTGTTCGGGATGTGCGGGCGGAAGCTGCAGCACCTGTCACTAAGGGGCCTCTTGCAAAACTCAATTTAGGTAGATCCGAGAAGAGGGGAATCATTTTTGACAAAGAAACCGATCCGGATTGCGACCCGGGGCAGTATGCTCGCTCTTCAACAGAGCGGGATCATAAAGACGGCCCTGGAGAAGCTCTGGCCTGAAACCCGGTTTGAACTTCAAATAATAAAGACGACTGGTGACAAAATAACCGGCGTGCCACTGGCAAAGGTCGGCGGTAAGGGGCTTTTCGTAAAGGAAATAGAGGATGCCCTGCTGGACCGGTCTGCGGACCTGGCGGTCCACAGCATGAAGGATGTTCCCGCCGTTTTGCCCGCGGGCCTGGAAATAGTCGCAGTGCCCCAGCGTGAAGACCCGCGCGATGCCATGATCATCAGGGAAGGCAAGACGATAGGCGACCTGTGTAAGGGGGCCGTGATCGGGACGAGCAGTCTGCGCCGGGGGGCACAGATACGAGCCATGCGCCCGGATTTTGAAGTTCGCGATCTTCGCGGGAACCTGGACACGCGTCTTCGAAAGCTCGATGAGGGGCAATTCGATGCAATCATCCTTGCTGCGGCCGGCCTCAAGCGGATGGGCTGGCAGGAGAGGATTACTGTGTATATGGACCCTGCGGAATTCATACCGGCTATAGGGCAGGGCGCACTGGCGATTGAGGCGAGGCTTGACGATCACGAGGTGCGCGGCTTTCTTGCACCTCTCGACCATTCCGAAACAGCGGTCGCCGTCAGCGCGGAGCGCAGCCTTTTAAAGGAACTCGAAGGGGGCTGCCAGGTCCCGATTGGCGGTCACGCGCGCATTGCAGGAAAAATAGTGGAGCTTTCCGGTATCGTGGCTTCGCTGGACGGCACTCAATTGTTCCGCGCAGTGCGAACCGCGCCGATTCATGATGCAATGGCGCTGGGCAAAAGGGTTGCTGCCGAATTGCGAGGCCTTGGCGCAAAAAAAATACTCGATGAGGTTTACAAGTCGGCTTCATCCGAACCGGGCGGGGTGTGAAAAAACGTGAAACGAGGCAAAGTCTATCTTGTGGGCGCCGGCCCCGGGGATCCCGGTCTTTTTACGCTCAGAGGCAAGGAAGTCCTACAGAGGGCTGAGGTGGTCATATTCGATTACCTGGCCAACGAGGAGCTTCTCAAATTTGCCCCGCCCGGCGCTGAGCGCATATACGTCGGTAAAAAGGGCGGCAACCACACCCTTGGCCAGGAGGCGATAAACGCGCTGTTGGTGGAAAAAGGACGTGAAAACGTGGTCGTGCGGCTCAAAGGCGGCGACCCTTTCATCTTCGGCCGAGGCGGCGAGGAGGCACAGGCATTGGTAGAAAACGGTATCGCCTTCGAAGCCGTTCCCGGGATTTCCGCCGCCGCCGCAGTTCCGGCCTATGCCGGCATACCGCTTTCACACAGGGACTTTACGTCTACCATTGCCTTCATCACCGGACACGAGAGAGCCGATAAAGAGGAGCACAAATCCAAGATCGCCTGGGACAAGATTTCGACTGGAGCCGGAACGCTCGTCTTTTTTATGGGAGTCAAAAGTCTGCCTGAAATCTGCCGGAACCTGATTCAAAACGGCCGGCCGGCCGATACGCCTGTGGCTCTCATTCGCTGGGGGACCACTCCGATGCAGAAAACCGTTGCCGGCACGCTTTCCGATATCGTGGCAAAGGTCAAAGAAGCCAATTTGCAGCCGCCTGCTATGATAGTCGTAGGAGAAGTCGTCAAGTGCCGGGAAGAACTGAACTGGTTTGAGCGCCGGCCCCTGTTCGGCCGAAAGATTCTGATTACAAGGGCAAGGGAGCAGGCAAGCGATTTCAAGGTGGAACTGGAAGAACTCGGGGCCAAGTGCATCGAGTTTCCCACCATCGCCATCGCTCCTCCGCCAACATGGGACCCGCTGGACAACGCGATACGCAATCTTTCACAATACGACTGGGCCATTTTTACAAGCGTTAACGGCGTCAGGTTCTTTATAGAAAGGCTTCTTGCCGCCGGAAGGGATGCTCGCGACCTAAAGGGCCTTCGACTCGCCGCAATTGGGCCAAAAACCGCCCAGGCGCTCGAATCGGTACTGTTGCGCCCTGACCTGGTGCCAACAGAATACCGCGCAGAAGGCTTACTGGAAGTCTTTTCCGGGCAAAACGTGAGCGAAAGGCGTTTTCTCATGCCTCGTGCGCTGGAAGCTCGCGAGGTTTTGCCGGAAAAACTCAGGCAATGGGGCGCCTTTGTCGATGTCGTCCCGGCTTACCAGACTGTTCTCCCTGAACAGGATGCGCTCAAGATTCGGGAACTTTTGGCCAATTGCGAGATAGATTGCCTCACTTTCACATCTTCATCCACTGTTTCTAACTTCTTTAGCCTGATCGCAAACGAGGACCTCCGATACTGCAAAGAGAAGATGGCTGTTGCCTGTATCGGTCCGGTAACAGCCCAAACAGCCGAAAAGTTCGGGCTCCATACATCCATTATGCCCTCTGAGTACACGATCCGGGGGCTTGTCGATTCGATTGTTTCCTATTTTAAAAACTAATTGAGGAATCGATCAAGGAGTATTTATGCAGGATGCTCTTTCGGGATTAAAGGTGCTGGATCTATCGAGGCTCTTGCCCGGGCCGTTTTGCTCCATGCTCTTAGCGGACCTGGGCGCCGATGTAATCAAGGTCGAAGACCCTAAAGGGGGCGACTACTTTCGGTGGTGGACTCCCAAATTAGGTGGTAACAGCGGATTTCACGTTGTGCTAAACCGCAATAAACGCTCCCTCACTCTTAACCTTAAAAGCCCCGAGGGGAAGGCAATATTTGAAAAGCTTGCGGCGGATGCCGATGTGGTGCTGGAAGGCTTTCGCCCCGGTGTTATGGCAAAATTGGGATTGGACTTCGAAAGCCTGGAGCAGATAAACCCTCGCCTGGTTTACTGTGCCATAAGCGGCTACGGCGCCGACGAGATTCTCGCCAATAAATCAGGCCATGATATAAACTACCTGGCCAGGGCCGGGGTGCTTTCCTACAACGGCAAAGACTCGCCTGCGGTGCCGGGGGTCCAGATAGCGGACATTGGCGGCGGCGCTCTTCTGGCCGCCTTCTCGATCATGGCTGCGCTGTTTGCGCGCGAGAGGCTGGGCAGAGGGCAGTTCCTCGATATTTCGATGACCGACGGGGCCTTCGCCTGGAACTGCCTGCGGCTGGGAAAATTCATCGCTGATGCAAAGGTTCCCACTCCCGGAGATGATTTTTTGAACCAGGGAGTGGCCTGCTACAACATCTATCAGACACGGGACGGGCGGTACATGAGTCTGGGAGCACTCGAGCCCCAGTTTTGGAAATCTTTTTGTCAAACAGCCGGACGGCCCCAGTGGATTACGCCTCTATATTTCGAACCGGGAGCGCATCAAAAGGAGCTGATCGAGAGCATAGCGGAATTTTTCCGGCAAAAAAGCCTTGCACAATGGGTTGAGCATTTCAAGGATGCGGATTGCTGCTGCGAACCGTTGCTGAACCTCGATGAAGCAATGGATACCGAGTTGACCAGGCGCCGGGCAATGGTCGTCGATCTGATCCACGAATCCTGGGGCGCCTATAAGCAGCTCGGAATAGCGCCAAAGTTTTCCCTTACACCGGGTTCCATCAAATCTCATGCACCCGAACTCGGAGAACACACACGCCAGATCCTTGAGCAGCTGGGCTATTCTTCGGCCGGCATCGAAGAGCTCAAGGGTTCAGGGGTAGTCTAGTCAACTGCATCCGGAGAGCCGAATCCAAATAGGTTTCAGGAATCTTATGAGCAGGGTAGTGAAATTTTGGATTTTATATGCATGCATTCTGTTGTTGCCGCTGGCGGCCTCGGGTGCGGACCAGTTCGAAACCGACGTTTTCAGGACCTCTGACGGAAGTCTCCGGATCAGTTTCCTGGGACACGCATCCCTTATGATGGATTTCCACGACAAACACATCTATATAGATCCATGGAGCCATGTGGCGGATTTTTCCAAAATGCCCAAGGCGGATATCATCCTTTTCACCCACGAACACAGCGATCATTTCGATTTGGAGGCCCTCAAGGAGCTTTGCAGCGAGAACACGCTCGTTGTCATGCCCGAAATCTGCGCCGCTAAATACGGGGAGGGCATAATAATGAAAAACGAGGACGTTAAGATAATCCAGGGCCTGAAGATCGAGGGTGTCCCTGCGTATAACATCGTAGAGAAACGCGCCTCCGGGTTTCCATATCATCTAAAGGGGATTGGAAACGGCTATGTTATTACCTTCGGAGACAAGCGTGTATACATTGCGGGCGATACGGAGAAGATACCCGAGATGGACGAGCTTAGCGAAATCGACATAGCATTTCTTCCGGTCGAGCCCCCGGATACGATGACGGTGGAAATGGCGGCGGACACGGTGAAAGCGATAAAGCCCAAGATTTTTTATCCATATCGTTACGGCGACACTGACATCAACGAACTCAAGGAGTTACTGAAGGACCAGCCGGAAACAGAGGTCCGAATTCGCAAGATGGAGTAGAAACGCAGCAGGTTGTCATACGAAAATGAATGAATCCTTATGGAATTTTTTAAACTCTTCATCCGAAATACATTCAGGCAAAAACTTCGAACCACACTCACCGTTTTTGGGATGGCGGTTGCAATCCTTGCTTTCTGCCTGCTCGATACGGTTGTCGAAGCCTGGTATGTAGGGGTGAACTCCGCCTCACCAAATCGGCTCGTATCCCGCAATTCCGTTTCTCTGATTTTCTCGCTTCCCCTGAGCTACAGGTCCAGGATACAAACGGTTCCAGGAGTGGATCATGTTGTATACGCCAACTGGTTCGGAGGAGTTTTCATCGACGAACGGCATTTTTTCCCGAGAATAGCTGTGGGGCCTGAGAATTATTTCGACGTCTTTCCTGAATTCCTCGTTCCCAAAGACGAACTCAAGGCGTTTTGGAAGCAGCGAAACGCGTGCATCGCCGGGCGCAGGACAGCAGAACGCTTTGGATGGAAAACAGGAGATACCATCACTCTTACAGGCAACATTTACCCGGGGGAATGGAATTTCGTGCTGAGCGGAGTCTACACCGGGGCGACCAAAACAACCGACGAGACAGTGTTTTTCTTTCATTGGGATTATCTCGATGAGGCACTGAAGCAGAAGATGCCCGCCAGGGCAGGGCAGGTCGGCTGGTATGTGATTCAGGTACGCAACCCTGCCGATGCCGGGCAGATTTCGGAATCTGTGGACGCTCTTTTCAAAAACTCCTCGGCGGAAACCCTGACCGAGACAGAGAAGGCTTTCCAAGCCGGGTTTCTATCTATGACAGAAGCGATCGTAATAGCGGTGCGGATTGTCTCCTATGTGGTCATCGGGGTTATCCTTATTGTGCTGGTAAATACCATGGCGATGACTTCGCGGGAGCGTACGCCGGAGTATGCTATCCTGAAGACAATGGGTTTCGGGAGCAAACATCTGTGGTTCCTGATCGCGGGGGAATCGGTGTTCATTTCCATGCTTGGCGCGGTGTGCGGGATGGCTCTTGCCTATCCGGTGGCAAATATATTTTCCAGCAACACCGGATCATTATTGCCGGTTTTCCAGATACATTTTTGGAAATTAATTTGCCTGTGCACTTCCATCAGCTTCGGCATTGGAATCGTGTCCGCGCTTCTTCCGATCTGGAGCGCCGGCCGTGTTCGAATAGCCGAGGCACTCAGACATCTGGGGTAGAAAGAATATGAGCGAAGCTGGAATTCATCTTTTTATCGGTTTTAGAGGTGTAAGCCCCGACGAGGAGCTAAATTATCTTATCAGGGAGTACCGTCCGGGCGGAATCGTCCTTTTCAAAAGAAATATCACGAGCCGCGCCCAGCTCAAGGCCCTCGTTTCCGCTGTTCAGGCGTTTGCAGTGCGTGAACTCAAGCGTCCTCTGTTTTTTGCAATCGATCAGGAGGGCGGCAGCGTCCAGAGGCTCACCCCCCACTTCAGTCCTATTCCCTCGGCGAGGTCCCTTGCTGAGAAAGGAGAGGAGGCTGTTGCCCAATGGGCTGCGGTATGCGCTGCAGACCTCAGGGAGATCGGAATTCAGATTAACTTTGCTCCGGTTCTCGATATAGTTCCCGGAGGGGACGAACACTTTATGGGGTCCAGATCGTTTGGTTCAACCCCGGCGAAAGTATCCGAACTGGGAGCTGTTTGGATCGAACATCTGCAGGCAAACGGGATTTCGGCCACCGCAAAGCATTTCCCCGGGCTTGGACTCGCCCGATTGGATCCACACCATTTTGCCCCCGTCATCGAAGATGACAATGAAGATAATTTCCGCTCTCATCTGGTCCCATTTCAGTCCGCGATCAGCGCCGGGGTCGACTGTGTTATGAGTTCGCACGCAGTATATCGAGCGGTGGACCCCATTTATCCGGCGACCCTTTCCTATGAAATCAACCACAGGTGGCTCAGAGAGCGAATGGGCTTCAAAGGGGTCCTTTTTGCCGACGATCTGGACATGGCAGCGATTTCTGAGAATTATTCGCCCGAAGAATCAGCTTTCCTTGGACTTTCCTGCTCAACAGACTTCTTTTTGCTTTGCCAGAAATCCGAAAGTATCGAACCTATGCACAGGGCTCTCTGCGATCAGCTCCAAAGGAACCAGTCCCTTCAAAAATTTCATTCCGATACGATTCAGAGGCTTGAGAATTTGAGGCGTTTCCATTTTCCTGATCTCTGTAAATAGAAATAATATAGCTTTTAACGCAAGCAATTCTCTATTAGAGTCCGCCGATCTATCCGTTGCAATGGCAGGAGAATATGTAAATCCAGGATCGTCCGTTGCCTTATCTATCTGCACCCTCCCGTTAATCGCGCTAATCTTTTCATTACCGTTTACCGATTTGTGCTTCAATGGGGTTTTGAGATGGCTGTCCTCTTTGACCCATCCGGTTCGCAGGCAAACTTGCAGGAAATGATCTTGAGCGCCTCTTCGCTTCCCTGTGTGAATGGCCTTATGATTCTGGCCTTCGACGCTAACGGATTCGTGCCGGAAAACATCGACGGAGTATTGAGACGCCTTGCCTTGGAGGCTTTTCCGGATAAATGCGAGCCGGGGCTGAAGATCATTATGGATTGCATTTCCAGGGTTTTGTTTTTGGGGGACAGATTCAGAGAGGAGATCGAAGTTGTGAACCACGGAACTCGACCAACGATCGGGGCTTGCACCATAGGGGAAATTGGAAACTGCGGGACTGAATACCTCGAGTTCTATAACAAAACGGCAGTTGTAGCTGTGCTGGAAGCCACGTAAATGGAAACATCGATTCAGACGCAGATTTTCTATGAAATAGCGATATCGATCGGAAACAGCCTCGATCTCGGAAAGATGCTCAAAGAGGCCCTGTCTTGCTACCTTAGAAAGCTAAACTGTTCGGCGGGGATCGTCTTCGAGATGCAAAAAGGGCCTGATGGCCCCCGGGGCTTTACGCCTGTGTTTTCGAGCCCGCGCAACCCGCGTTTTGACTATCTGGCCGCCCTTGAATGTATCCCCAAGGATTTAAGCGAAGCCTCTGTTGCAGAGTTTCTGTCTACTTTGCCCGTTTGCGAACATGACGATAAAGGCCGTTTTTCCCACCTGATGGAGCTTCCGGGATTCGGACTCCTGCTTCTGGTCAGAAGCAGCAAAGATTTCTCTCCCTTAGTGGTCCGGTCGCTCGATCGCCTTAACCGCAAACTGGCAGGCTCCTGCCTCGCCTGCCAGCAGAACATGAAGATCGAATCAATCAATCAGCAGTTGACTCACGAGGTTTTCGAACGCCAGCAAGTCGAAGGTGAACTGAGAAAAGTGATGGGCGAACTCGAACAGCGTGTCGAAGAACGCACCCATGAGCTGAAAGCCTCCAACAAGGCGTTGACGGATGTTAACCGGCAACTCAACGATATTATAGAATTTCTCCCTGACGCAACATATGTAGTGGGCAACGACGGCAAGGTTATCGCCTGGAACCGCGCCATTGAAGAGATGACGGGGGTGCCCAAGGAAAATATTATAGGCGAAGGCAATTATGCATATGCAGTTCCATTCTGGGGCCAAAAGCAGCCCTGTCTTACGGACCTGCTCGATAAGAGCGAAGAGGACCTTAAAGGCAGGTTCAACTACATAAAAAAGAAGGGCAATATTTTATTTGCCGAAACATACGCTACATGTCTGAATGGAAACAAGGGAGGGTACGTGCGGCTTACCGCTGCGCCGCTCTTCGATGCGCGGGGCAGGCGCACGGGCGCTGTAGAATCTATCCGGGATATAACCGAACGCAAACAGGCGCAGGACGAGTTATTCGAATCCCGCCAGATGCTTCAGTCTGTCCTGGACAATATTCCGGAGAGGGTTTTTTGGAGAGATCGAAACTCGGTCTATATCGGCTGCAATAAAGCTTTCGCACTTGAACACGGCTACAGTGACCCGAGTGAAGTGGCCGGCAAATCCATACATGAGCTAAACCCCTCGGAGAATGTGGAACGCTTCCTGGCCGATGACCTGGAGGTGATACAAACCGGAGTGGCCAAGCTTGATTACGAAGAGCCGCTGACCAGGGTCGACGGCAGCCATGCCTTGATTACCACCAGCAAGGTCCCGATGTTTGACCGTGAGGGCAGGATAATCGGGTTGCTGGGTACATACGAGGATATCACCGAGCGTCAACGGGCTGCCGAAGAGCGCATGCGCCTGGTGACGGCGATAGAACAAAGTGCCGATGCAATCATCATTACCGATACAAAGTGGGTCATCGATTACGTAAATCCCGCTTTTTCGGCAATGTCCGGCTATGATGGCACGGAGGCTATCGGCCGGCACTTGAGTATGCTCAAAAGCGACAAGCAGGATCGTGAATTCTACAGGAATATCAAGGAAACGCTCACCGGAGGACGGGTATGGTCGGGGCGGCTCACCAACAAGGGAAAAGACGGCTCATTATACGAAACCGAGGCCTCGGCGTCTCCAGTGCGGAACAAGCCGGGGGCTGTCATCAACTATGTGAGCATCCACCGGGACATCAGCCGCCAGGTAAAGCTTGAAAGAGATCTACGCCATGCGCAGAAAATGGAGGCCATCGGCACCCTGGCCGGCGGTATCGCACATGATTTCAATAACATTTTGGCTGCCATAATCGGCCATACGGAAATGGCCGGATTAAGGCTCCCGCCGGAAGAGCCGGTTCGACACAATCTTGATCAGGTGCTGAAAGCAAGCGCTCGCGCCTCGGACCTGGTCAAACGAATCCTGGCCTTCAGCCGCCAGACCGAACAAAAACGTCAACCCGTGCCCATCACCTCTGTAGTGAAAGAAGCCTTGAAACTGTTGCGGCCTTCTCTGCCTGCAACCATCGAGATTCGCAACGAAATTTCATTGGTCCCCGGAGATGGGGCCGTCTTTGCCGACTCGACCGAAATACACCAGGTGCTGATGAATCTTTGCACTAATGCGGCCCATGCCATGCGAGCCCAGGGCGGCGTTTTGCTCGTGAAATTATCCCATGTCCAGGTACCGGATGTCGGGTGTGAACTGTCGGAAAACCAGCCGTCTGCGAGGATCTCAGCGGGGTCCGGGAACGGAGGAGCGCCTCAGAGTGCTACGCCTGTTCTGGAACCCGGACCTTATGTGCGTCTTGAAGTGAGCGATACGGGCCATGGGATCGAGCCTGCGGTAATGGAAAGAATTTTCGATCCCTATTTCACCACCAAAAAAGTCGGTGAAGGCACAGGGCTTGGGCTTTCTGTGGTCCAGGGAATAGTCAGAACGTATGGCGGAGCCATAACGGTCCATAGCGAGCCGGATAAGGGAACAACCTTCGAGGTGCTCCTGCGGGGGATGGAGAATCAGGCCCCGGATCAAGCGGCGACAAGGCAAGCTCTTTGCGCCGGCGCCGAACGAATACTCTTTGTTGACGATGAGATGATCCTGGCTGAGTTGGGGAAGGAACTGCTGGAGTCTCTCGGCTACAAGGTCGTTATCAAAACCAACAGCTTCGAAGCCCTGGAGACCTTCAGGACCGATCCTTTCGGGTTCGATCTTGTAGTCACCGACATGACCATGCCCGGCATGAGGGGTGAGGAACTCGCCAGGGAAATCATCGCTCTTCGGCCGGGAATGCCTGTCATCCTGTGCACCGGGTACAGCGAGCTTATCAATGAAAAGCAGGCTCGAGAAATAGGCATCCGCGAGTTCATCATGAAGCCCTGCATGGTCGCAAACTTCACCGAAACCATCAGGAAAGTGCTTAAATAAGAGGCTGAAGCAGAAGAAAGGCTGAGGCTGTTAGGCAGTACCTAAAACCCTTCAGCCTAAACCCCTTCAGCCTGGTTTTTCAACCCCTTCAGCCTAATACAAGACCTGCAGCACCGAGTCCGCTTTCCGAAGTTTCTCTTCGATTACCCGTGTCTGCTCTCTGCCGATTTTACCGTCTTTGTGCAGGAGGTGCAGCCGTTGAACCGTTTCGAAGATGCCCTCGATAGCCGAAGGTGTGTCAAGATCGTTGTTCATTGCCGTCTCGAATGAACCTGTGAGCGCTTCGGTCAGGCTTGTTACCGCCTTGTCCCCGGGCTTTGTGGAACTGTTTCCGGGAATTGAAAGGTCTCGCGTCATCGTCCTCAAACCCTCGAGTTTCGAACCTTCAATGCGGACTGCATCCATGCTCAGGTTGATCTTTCTGCGGTATTGCCTGGTCAGCAGGTAAAAACGGATTTGCTCCCAGGAAAATCCGTGTTCGATGAGATTATCGGGGTAAATTATATTGCCAAGGCTTTTCGACATCTTTTTCCCGCCGGTCAGAACATGCTCTCCATGCATCCAATAGCGCGACAACTCGCGGCCGGAAACCGATTCCATGACTGCTATATTATAGTCGTGATGCCGGTAGAGGTTGTCTATTCCTCCGCAGAATATGTCCAGTGAATAGCCCAGGCTTTCGGATATCATGGCAGGGTCCTGAATGTTCCAGGATGGCCTCCCCCTGCCTATTTCCGCGTCCCAGCAAACCTTATCCCCTTCCTTGCACCCGTGCCACAAAATGAAATCGCCGAGGTTCCATCTCTTTCCGGGGTAGGTGTCCCGCTTGAATCGCCTCCTGGTTTTCGGCCACTTGCTCATGTCCAGTCGAAACAGTTTGCCGAAACCCTTGAATTTGAGAGGATCAAAAAAGATATCGCCGTTGTGACGGTAAGCATAACCCTTCTCGATCAGCTTTCGAATCAGGTAAACAGCCTGTTCGATGCTTGTTGACGAACGCGGAATCCGCTCAGGCAATTTTATCCTCAACCGCCCGGCTTCCTCAAAAAAGTGCATGGCTATGCCCTCGGTAAGTTCTCCCACCGGCAGGCCGCGCTCTTTCGCTTCATCGATAGCCTTATCTTCTAAGTCCGTTAAGTTTATGACACGTTTTACTTCATAGCCCAGATATCCCAGGTATCTTTGAAGGACATCTTCCCAAATGAACGTGCGGTAATTTCCGATGTGCGGCCGGCTGTAAATCGAGGGCCCGCATGTAAACATCTTTACTGTGCTGTCCGCCGGCCGAAAGGACTCTTTTTGGCGTGTCATTGTATTGAAAAGCTGGAGCATCGGTGCAAATCCCGTCCTGAATTCTGTTCACCATTGACCAATTACCGATCACTATTGACTGTTCACCAACTTCTTTATAAGCACCTTCCGAACTCTGCGTCCATCCATGTCTACTATCTCAAAGCTGTAGCCGCAGCACTCGAAGAGGTCCCCAACAGCCGGGATCCTCCTGAGGTGAGCCATCGCAAATCCGCCCAGCGTCTGAAAGCGTCTCGAACGCTCACCGGGAAGCTTGCGAATGTGTAAATTCGCTTTCAATTCGTCAATAGGCAGCATTCCTGCCACCAGCCATGCGCCCTCCTCCTGCTCTACGATCTGGGGCTCCTCAGGCTCTCCTGCCGAGGCAATGTCGCCGACTATAGCCTCCAGGATATCCGTCATGGTTACAATGCCTTCTACCGTCCCATATTCGTCCACTACCAGGGCCATTTGCAAGCCCGATCTTTTGAAGCTCTCCAGCACTTTTCAGGCGTGGGCGCTTTCATGGACATAGAGAGGCTTGTGCATCGACTCCCTCAGGTCCAGAGGTTTGCCGCCCAGACAACGTACCGCAATGTCTCTAACATGAACGATCCCCTGTATATTTCCCGGCTTCTGGCCGACGGGGAACCTGGAGTAAGGGCTCTTGGCAATTTTCCGTCTCATCTTGTCCGGAGATTCGTTTACGTCAAGCCATACAACATTTTTACGCGGAGTCATCATCACCCCGACACGACGGTCTCCTAACCGGAAAACTCTTTCCACCATCTCCCGCTCGGCTTCATGAAAGATCCCGGCAACCGTGGCCTGGGCAATCAGCATACGGATTTCTTCCTCCGTTACAGGCGCCTGCTTCATCTGCCCAAACCTGAACAAACGAAGCGCAAAATCGGTCGAAACGCTTAGCACGTGAATAATGGGTGAAGCTATGGTGGAGATTCTTGCCATCGGTCTTGCAACAGCCGAAGCAATTTTCTCTGGAGCGTATACTGCAATCCGCTTGGGGATAAGCTCGGCCAGGAGCGATAAGTAGGCAATTATGCCTATAACCAGCACCAGCGCAAGCGATTCGCTATACTTTCCGATATAGGGCAAAGATGACAGAGGTCGAGCAAGCCGTCCGGCAAGAGCCGCACCCCCGAAGGCCCCGCTCAAAACACCAATAATCGTAATTCCGATCTGTACGGTCGCCAGGAAGCGATGAGGGTTCCCGGCCAGATCCAGGGCAGCGCCCGCCTTAGAATCGCCTTCCTCTGCGCGGCTCTGCAGCCGCGTTTTGCTCGACGAAATCACCGCCAGTTCCGACATTGCAAGAAAGCCGTTCATTAAAATGAGCAGCAGGACAACGATTACATACACGATACCCCAAAACATCTCCCTGTTCTCCGGTACGCTTCCTGAGAGGTGAATGGCAGAATATTTTCAGACGATCAACGTATACAACACCCTATGATATATGTTTCCGTCATCGATGTCTTCGCGCAATTCATCAATGGCGAAGAGTTTTGAGTTTCGAGTTTTGAGTTTTCAGAGAATAACGCCGCCGTGGAAGGCGGCGCTACCGGTGGATACACGGGCGTATCCACCGGCAGGCTCGATGGAGGGCACACGGCGGCGCCGTGTGAAATTTCAGCTTATTGGCCTTCATATAATTTGTCGGATTCGTTTCGCCGCCGCCGAAGGTTTGAGTTGCGAACTCGGCCGGCGGTTCCACCGCCTCACGCCACAGCCACAGAACTGGCCTGCGCTCCCTTGTCGCCTGTTTCCTCCACAAAGGTCACCGCCGTCCCGACGCTTATTGCTCCGAATTTGCCGTCCAGCACGGCGTTTTCATGAAAGTAAACCTCACGGCCCTCAGGTGTTACCAGAAACCCGTATCCCTCGTCGGGAAATATGGTGATAACTCTTGCCACAGGCTTTTCAAAGTGAGTCTTAACCTCGCCTCTTTGTTTTTCCCTATACTCCCTCAAACGCCGTTGTGCGGTTTCGAACGAATTGACTATCGCCACATGGATGTCTTCATCAGGTTCTCTTTTCACAATCAGTTCGCCACCGGGAACTGTTATGTCGATCCTGACGTTATACATCATTCCGTTACGCTGGCTGCGGTGGGGCATGTCCACTTTTACCCGGCAACCGATGATCTGGTCGTAGAGCCTGTCGAGTTTTAAAGCTTTCTCGCGGATAAGCCCTTCGGTTTCATCACTGATGTGCACGTCGCGTGCACTGATTTCCAGCGGTACTTTCATTGAGTTCTCCCCTCATTGTTATTATGAGTCAATCGGTGTAGGTTACGAGCGGCTAATCGTAATATAAGCCTTCTCCCAACCGCTTGCTTGTCCGGCGCCAAAGCGCAGCGGGATTATTCCTTTAGCTTCGTGGCGATCCGGCTCTTTGATTCGAGCGTTCTGTGTACAGGACACCGGTTGGCGATCTCGAGCATCCTCTGCCGTGTAGGCTCGTCAAGGTCCCCATGCAGCTCAATTTCCCTTTCTATGTAATCTATCTTGCTCTTCGGATCTTCGCAATCCTGACAGTCTTCCGCATGTATTTTTTGGTGCCTGAGTCTTACCGTGATGGCTTCCACAGGCACTTTTTTGTGGTCCGCGTACAATCTGAGAGTCATCCCCGTACATGCGCCAAGGGCCGATACCAGAAGATCGTATGGCGTCGGCCCGCTGTTTGCCCCGCCCATCGGTATCGGTTCATCGGCAACAAGGCTGTGCCCGTTGGCATTGATCTCGGTTCGGAAGCCGGTATTGCCCGTACGGGCTATTATGCGGTTATCGGACAATTGCGGCTGAATATATTTTCTCTCTGAAATCTTGAGGTATTTCGATACCCAGGCGGCAAGCACCGAGCCCACGTAGAGAGAATCTTCGCGGTTGGAGAGCAGGTGATCGGCTTTGTCCAGAGAAATGAAACTCTTCGGATGCCGCGCCGCCGTGAAGATCCTGGCAGCCTGATTAATCGATACAACCTTGTCTAAAGGAGAATGGAAGATCAACAGGGGCTTTCTAAGAGCGCGAATCGCGTCTTCCATGTTTTCCTTCCTGAGGTCGTCCAGAAACTGTTTCTTTATCTTGAAGGTCCTGCCGGAAATATTGATTGTCGTCTGGCCGTCTCTTTCAAAGCCCTCAAGCAGCGGGCCTTCAATGAAACGAAACAGACCCGTGAGTTCGGTGGGTGCGGCAATGGTCGAAACCGCTTCTGCGGAAGTAATCCTTCGAGCCGCCTGAATCACTGCGGCCCCGCCAAGCGAATGACCTATGAGAAGCCTGGGCGCCTCGTAGGCTTTTGTGAGAAAATCGGCTGCCGCAACGAGGTCCGTAACGTTGGTCGAAAAATTTGTTTCCGAAAAATCTCCCTCACTTTCGCCCAGCCCGGTAAAATCGAACCTCAGGACCGCGATTCCATGCATCGCCAACGCCCGATTGATATTTACGACGGCATTGAAATTCTTGGTGCAGGTGAAACAGTGGGCAAACAGGGCGAAAGCGGCAGGTTTCTCATCGAGCGGCAGGTCCAGGCGGGCGGAGAGTCGTTTTCCATCAGGGTTCTTAAAAGAGAGCTTTTGAAATTGCATGGTTATCCACAGCCCCCTTGCGGAAATTTGCCGATAAAACCTCAAACGCTCCAGTGTCTTCAACCCATTCGGGTTTGACTTTAATCATTTTACGGTATTCCGCAATCCGAAGAAACCTCGGCGGTTTGCAGGGGGATTTTTCTTGCCGCCGCCGGAGGTTTGAGTGGCAAACTCGGCCGGCGGTCCCAACGCCCGGGGACAAAATCGCTTGCGTGAAGGCAAGGATTTAACTAGAATAACACGCTTACGTCTATAGGCTGTTTCGAAGCATCGGGAGGCATGGAATAAACAAAAGGAGGAAGCCCGGAATGAAAAAAAGGAAGTTAGTCTCGTGCCTTGCAATCGCGGTTGTTTTCATGTTCTCTGCGGCGTTACTGGCAATGGCGGCGCAGCAGGTGCCTGAAACAATCACCATCAAACCTCCGATTTGGTCCACTCTGACCAAGACGCCGGTGGAGTTCAGCCATAAAAAGCATTCGGCGGAGTACAAGATCGCCTGCGATCAATGCCACCATGTAATTAAAGATGGCAAGAATATCTGGAAAGAGGGCGATGAGGTTCAAAAATGTGAGAAATGCCACACCGAAGCCACAACCCAGGGAGAAATGAAACTCCCACCCGATCAGAAGAAACTCAACCTTAAGATGGCATTCCACAACAGGTGTCAGAACTGCCACAAAAAGGTGAAGGCGGAAAAGCCTGAGTCCAAGGCCCCAACTACCTGTGCTGGGTGCCATCCGGCCAAGGCCCAATAGAACTGTGTCCATCCGGAAACCCCCGGCTTTGACACTTGCAGTTTCCAGCTGGTGCCCATCCCCGCAGTTTCCAATTCGGAAAGGAGGCATTTTTCGTTCTGGCCAGGAAATCGAGGGTTGCGCGGAGGCGTACATGTGTACGCTGCACAAGCAAACCCGAAGATTGACGCCGCCAGAGCGGAAAAGGACCCTTTCCGGATGGAAACCAGCGCGGCTGGGCTTTTTTGACCGAACCAACAAAAAAAAGCCGCTTCCTCCAATGGAGTCAAGCGGCTTGTGTGCGAATAGAACCCTGGACAATGACGAGCGCAGGCTAGACTTCTTCGACTGTGATCGCGCCCTGCTCGCAGACTTCAACGCAGCTTTCGCAGCCCAGGCACTCATCCTCGTTGACAGCTTCAGCCTTACCATCGATCAGTTCGTATACGTCAACGGGGCATACATCTACACATTCAGCGTCGCCAGTGCACTTGTCCTTGTCAACTGTTACTTTGAAGCTCATTTTTTCCTCCACTTGGGTTTTGAGAATTTGGTCACAAATCGCTTCAGGAATTGCGAACAATCCCGTTGCATCCGTTAAGTGATTGGCCTGTTCGTACCCCCATCCAAACTTAAAGTCAAGCCGGAAAATCGCAGGGAAATTGCAAAATGTATCCACTGAGCGCCAGCCAAAAAAACACCTCGCCAGAGGCATTAAAAAAAGGCAAACGCAGAAAGGCAAAAGCAAAAGAAAACGTCGGGGCAGATTCATCCTGGTCCTTCCGTCATTGGACTTGACTACGAATTTGCCCGATGGTAATCTGGGTGTTTGTCGGGACGTGGCGCAGCCTGGTTAGCGCGCTTGCTTGGGGTGCAAGAGGACGGAGGTTCAAATCCTCTCGTCCCGACTCAGTTTAGAGAACACTGGCTAACAAGGTTGGCTAACAATTTACCTAAAGGGAATAAGGGGAACTCCTCGACGCGGGTGGGTATCTCCTTTTTTATTATGGAGGGCAGAAAGGAAATTGCCGTCTCCAAAGCCCCTTTCATGGTATGGGTATAATGTTTTTTCATCGTATTTTCGTTCCCGTGGCCGAGCATATCAGCAACAGATTTGTCTACCGCGCCCTCATGCCTCAAGACGCTCGTGAATAAGTGCCTGAGATCATACATCGTTACGTGATAAGGAATTTCCGCCCGCTTACTGCATTTTTGAATGAACTTTTCAACTGACGGACCGGCTCCCCCCTGTACTCAACTAACAAAATCGCCTGAGAAGTTAATGTATATCTCCTCTTTTGTTGGTTGACACGCAGAACCTAAGGCCACCACGTCACATCCCGACGCTGCCCGTTTCGTGAGCAGACCCCAATATCGTGATTTTGCCATCCCAGTCCAATAGTACCAATTGATCTTCGGCAATTCCGAGGTTGAATACTCTTGATTTATCCCAAATACAGTGGGGATGCTCGCCATTCTCCGGGTGTACCACAAACACCTTACCGTGATCATCATGAAATAGAAGCCTACCGTCGGAAAGAAAAACACTCGACATACCTCGAGCGGTAGTAGGAGCTTCGGGAAGATTTTCAAACTCCACGTAAGAAATCAGTTTGGAAGTTCCATCGTTTATGTCTATTATTTGGTAGTTTAACCCATTGCAGATGTGTAAATATCCTTGAGTATCCAGTACGCCTTGGGGATTGCGGTTGTTCTTCAGCGCGATCTCATCTTGAACCACCCCATCGTCCACGAGCAGTGAAATGAGCCCACTCTCTTGAGTATTGAGCCAAACGTGCCTGTCGACGACAGCGATAATATCCCCCAGTCTGTGTTCGGATTCATGTCTCCATCTCACCTGACCGCTCTCGACATCAAGGCAAACCACACTGGAGACCGTCATCCGTGGCCTGACGATCAGACAGTCCTCAAAAGGAAGCAGCATGGGGAAGGCTTCCGGCAAGGACCAAAGTGGCCGCGACGTTTCGGCCTCTACGATTTGGGTCGACCAAGCACCTTTCTCTTCCCGCAGCAGCAGCAGACGGCCCTCTGGAAGGCCCCAGGCGGATACGCAGTTCCCTTGAATTCCGGTTGAAAATACTGAAATGGGCTCCGAACCCGACGGCCACCGGTAGACCACTCCTTCGTGGTCGACCAGGACCGGATCGCTGCCATAACCGGGACCATATCCGGCCAAATGGAGATCCAAACGCCGCCACATCTTCGGTGGTTGAGAGGAAATCTCCACCATCCCCTCGTCGCCGTTGTAAAAGACGACCCCCGCCCCCCGGATCAACAGGCGGCTCTGGCCGGTTTGAAGATGGACGGGCACTGTGGCGCGAAGATGGAAATCCTTCCCGAATGAAACGGCTCTCGGTTCATAATCGAGGGCATGGGGCACATACCGCATTGAATGGCTCATTTTTCTCCCCCAAGTGGTCAGGGCGTCCCCGAAGTGATCCCTCGGGCGCTGGAAACTTCGAGCAGGTTGGCGTTTGCAAATTCCTGCAATATAGCCATCCTTACAGACTGCGGCTGATTTTCAAGCACTTTTTGCAGCGCTTCTTGCATGGCGCTGCGGATCTCCGCCTCGGGGACCGGAGCCGGCGAACGAAAGACCCAGCGGATGTTGCGCAGTCCCGTAGGGTCAGTGAAGTTGTTGGTGCGGAGGAGCACATCCCGGCTGAACTGACTTTTCAGGGAGTCCGGGAACCAGTTGGTCCAATCCTTCAATTCCACCCGGGTACCGTCGCTCAGGACGATGTCGTAGCGCCGCACCTTCTCGCCCGTTTCCGTCTGCAATACCTCCGTCGATTCAAAGGACTGGACATTCTCCAACCCGACGCCGGCCTTGGCGTACTCCATGACCCAGACCCCACCCCGCCAACTGGTCCGGCCTGTGGTCATGGGTTGCAGGACATCGAACCCTCCGGGCTTGTTGGCCTCCATGATCTCGCCAAACGTGCGCAGCACGAAGTTACGCTCCGCGGCCGACCGCGCCTGGTTGAAGATCATATTCAAGTCAATCCGCTCTCCATTGGGTCCGGGTCTGGAAGCGAAAAGGAGGCCGCGCAATTCCGGCACCCCCAAGCCTTGTTCGCCGTAAGTGATACGCAAAGCCTCGCCGATCTCGGCGTCGGTCATGCTCGACAGCGCTCCCGCGCGAACCTTCTTCATCTCGTCGGGCCCGCCGATTCGCTTGGTCACGCGTCTCAAAGCCTCTCGAGCCAGTCGATCGAGTTTCGGCGTTTCATAACTTTCAGCCTGCTGGATCTGTTTTTCCGCGTTGTCCAGATCGTACCGCAGCTTTCGAAGGATGGAGGGTTTGGTCGTGACCAGGGGCTTGCGATTTCTGATCTTTTCAATGGTGGTATCCGTAAACCCCAACCGGTCCGCACGGGCCAAGAGGTCCTTCTGACGCTGGCTCAGCTTTTCTTGTTGCGCCTTGAGCCGCGCCGACAATTCGACCTCTCCCTCCGGCTCGGGAGGAGGCGCAGGAACGCCGCCCGTGCCCACCGGACGGAAGGACAACACGCGGCCACTGAAGTGAACCTGGATCACGCCGTCCTTGTCGGGTTTGCTAACGTTTTTCTCTCCGTAGAATTCCTTGATCTTGTCTTCCTTGCCCGGTTCGTAGTAGTAGCTGTCCGGTTTCGTGACATCCGGCACTATGTGCGCAGCCTTGAGAAATTCGGCCTCCTTGAGTGAATTCAGCGCTTCCTCGATGCCGCCACGTTCGGCAGCCGCTTCCCGCTTCACCGCGGCCTCTTCGGGCTGCCCCCTGAAGGCATCCTCGATCGCCTGCACAAGCTCCTTTTCTTTTTCCAACAGCTCGCGCTGCTGAGACATCAGTTCCGGAGCGGCTTGATTGGCCTCGTCGGGTTTATCGAGGAGTCCCGACAATCGTGTCTGCACCTGCTGGGTTTGCGTGACCAATTCCGAGTAGCGTGATTCCAGGCGCGAGAGCGTACGGCCCCTGGCCCAAATGCCGAGTTGGTTAGTGTACGGCCGGGACAGGAACCCCCCCACTTCCAGCATGGTCAGCATGAGAATGTTTTCATACAGCACAAGGTAGAGCTCTTTGCCTTCCGGATACCGGCCGGTCTTGCGCTTGTACTGTTCCAGGCTTAAGCCGATGAAAAACCCGCCGACGAGGGAAATCCTCAATCCCGCCGCCGCGGCCTGTGCACCCTTGCTCGCCAAAAAAGCTTCCTCTCCCCCCGCGACACCAGTGGCAATGCCCTTCGAGACCGCTCCGAAGATCGCATTCAAGCCACGGAAGAGGCCGAAAGTGGCGATGTTGATCCCGGCCTGGGCGGCCAAATCGCCTGCGCGGCCGCCCGGGGCATTGGGATCGAGGGGGTTTTGACCGGTCAGCAGGTAGTCCTTGCCCACGGATAGAGACGTGAAGATCAATCCGCTGGCGACAACCTCCGTGATCGCATAGGCCGCGCCTTCGGTGGTTCCCCAAATCCATGCCGCGATACCCGCGCCCGCTCCGCCGGAGATCACGATCAAAACCACTGAAATTACCGCTGCCCCCCCTATAGTAACCACGGTCATGATGGTTTTGGTCCGGTCCGATAGCGCCATCCTGTTCGCGTACATCTGCTCGGCCAAATTGGTGAAATCCGAGGTGGCGCCGCTCAGCGGACCGGGCAGGAATCCGGAGGTCTCCTTGGTATGCGGATAGGTGTTGCCGTGCAACACCTTGAATCCCAATTTTCGATAGGTCTGATCGCGGATTGAGTCGCCGATGTCCCCTTCCAGGTGCGTGGCCACGATGTCCCATGAGTTCAGCTTCCTGAGTACTCCATCCAATTGGCCGGCCGTTTGGAGCGCATAGAACTGCAGCAGGCCGAGCGTGACATCGTCGACTTTATTACCCTGGACGATCAGGACCGCTTTGGAGACATTCCCTAGGGTTGCCTCCGCCACGGAACTCTTGTCCTCCGGGACACCGATAAATTGCAGCAAATTCTTCCGATCCGGGGCTGTGCGCAAAGGAAGCATCAGTACGAACTGCTTCATCTTCTCCAGGGAATTGCCCATCTCCATAAGCTGATCTACGGAACCGCGAAGGGAGTTGTACATGATCTGCTGGCCGGTGTTTTCCACCATCAGGACGATTTCGTCCGCCACCTGGTTGGCCAGATGGCTGTGATCCTGCAGCAGTTTCTTGAATTGCGGATCGCCATTCGGCCGGTCGGTCTCGATATATAGGTAGTCCCGGACCAGTCCGCCCATGCGCGGTGAGTGGGTCAAAAAGAAATTCAGAGGCCCCTGCTGCGTGCCTTCGATCGGTTCGCCGCTGGGATCCAATTTGTAAATCATGTCGGGAGTGTTCCACTCATCCGCCCGCTTGAAGAATCGGTCCTTGGCCTGAAAATACTGCCAATCCAAGGTGTTGAACCGGCTCAATCCTCGAACGCGAAGCGCTTCGAACGGCTTATTGGGCTTGGTTTCGATCTCGGTTTCGGTCTTAAGGATCTCATCATAGGACAATGTGTCCAACTCGGCCCAGCGAGCCACAGCCTGCTCGTGCGTCAATGGCTTGCGTCCGTAATCTCCCAGGTTCATATTATAGACTTCGCATTCCTGTGGGTCCCCTGGAATCCCCTCTAGAGCATCGAATTCGGAACGATAATAGCGATTCGCAAGAATCTGAAGGGAATCCAGACGCCGGCCGTCCATGTAAACGCCGACCAGGCGGCTGCCGGGGTAATCTCCGAGGACCTCGGTGCTATAATCACCCCGACGGATGTTTTGGGAAAGGCGGCGCAGATGATCCCGGGTCATGGCGAAAGCGACGAATTTTCCGTCCGAGGTCATGATGCAGGCCCAGACGCTTTGAGTGTGGGTGGCCGCAAATTGATCGAACTTGTCCACGCTGTCGAACGTCCACACCCTGGGTTCGAAGACTTTCGGCTTGGCTGGGGGCTCCTTTTCGGGATCGAGACGGATCGGTCCGAGCCTCACTTCCCCCAACTCGCCCGGGAGAGGTCTGGGATCATAGCTATTCTCTATCGTACCCGGCACTCGCCGGGTGCTGGTTTTCGAATTCGCCTGGCTGATGGAGACACTACCCGAAAATCGGTAATCGTGTTTCACCGTGATCGGCACCTGAGAGTAATCGCTGAAAGACTGTTCCACCCAACGATCAATGGAAACTTCAATGTCGAAGTCTGCGGTCACGGAGATTTCGACTTCGCCTTTCCGGTCCTCGAGCTTCCGGCTGAGTGACATGTTCAGGATCTGGCGATTAGGTGCAGGAGTCCAACTGTATACCACCCACGGTTCCCCGTTGTAGGATAGGATCGCCTGGCCCGCCGCAATGTCCTGGTCGAGCACTAATCCTTGCCCCAAATCCATGTGCGGGGAAAAGGCGACAGTCTGCTGCCGCTGCAAGCGAGCGTCGGGCTCGGCCCGGACGGAAACCCTTTCGCCCGTCGCAAGTCGGCTTGCGGCCCAGCCTGCTTCCCGTTCAGCTCCAGTGTCCTGACGCGACTGCACCGGTGCCTGCCCCTGCTGCACCACGTGCGTCAATTCATGTGCCAGGAGATGCTTGCCCGCCTCGCTGTCGGGCGCATACTGCTCTGGCGAGAAGACGACGTCCTTCCCCCGCGTGAATGCCAGGGCGTTCACGGCTTGAGTCGCTTTCTGCGCAGCACCGTCGCGGTGTATGCGCACCGTGCCCAGATCATAGCCCAACAGGGGCTCGAAATACTGGCGTGTGGATTCGGCGAGCGGTTCTCCGGGACCCAAGTGCTCAAGCACCGGCAAATCCGGGGGAGGCCCCTCGACGGCGGGCAGTCGCTTGACCTGAATCGACTCACCCTCAGGCTCCTCTTCGGGCTCTTCGCGCGCTTCGTCCCGGTTCTCACTTCGCCGTTGGATGAGGGGCATCGTTGCTGCAGCGACAGGAGTCGGCCTGAGGGGCAACTTCCCGGTGGACGGGGCTCTTCCTGTCAAATAGTCCGCTACCCGATCGGCCTCCGTTTCACTCGGATCTTGCGGAAGGCCGATCTTCGGCTTCATCTGGAACGAAGCACAACGAGGACACCCCCCTCCGCAGGGGCAGACTTTGCGAGAGAGCATTGGGCCGGACAACGCTTCGGAGACCGCCGCAGGTTCGGGACGACGATGGATTATTCGTGCGGGGGCCAAGCTGCGGCGCTGTTGGGATGCAAACATTTGCTTCTTCTCCCTCCCTACTCGACAGGTCCAGGAACCTGGCGTTGCGGCCCCACTTCTGTAGTCAGGAACTCGAGGGATCCGATGGAGTTGCCTTGCTGCGCGGCTTGGCGCGCTTGCCGGGCATGGCGGTCGATCGAATGGCTTCGGGCGGATTTCCGATAGGCTGTCCACCTTGCGGAAGAACGATGGTTTGAAACGACGCTGTGCCGAGCACTGGCTGAAAAGGAGACGAGCTCAAATAAACCGGGTTTGCTTTGGTATCCGTAATCTCAACAAAAAGCTGTGTTGCGGCATGCTCGGCAAATTCGGCGTGCTCTTTGTTCTCCGCATGTTCGCGATGCTCATGCTCCTTGCCGCCCGCATAGTTGATCAGAAAGTATCCGGTCGAATCGGTATAGGAGAAACCGTAATCCCGGAGGTATGTCTTTTCTGCATCCACGAGGAATACGGTGAATCCGACCGCTGGCTGCGACTGGGCATCGGAGAGATACACGTAGCCCTGCAGGGCCCATCCCGTCTTCGCGACCTGGACAGTCGGCACGGTGAGCTGTTGACTCACCATCGAGATTCCGGCTATAGCGGCGTTCTGCGCGGCGACAGATGCCTCCGCGGCTTTCACCCCGGGATCGTTCGCACCGTATTGGGCCTTAAGCGCTGCCGCTGTTCGGGTAGCCTGGGACAGGCGGGCCTGGTGCACAAGCTTCAGGTTATTGACCCCCTGGTTCAGCTGGCCATCCGCTGAGGAGAGGGCCGTCTTAAGTTGGGCGGCGGCCTGCGACGCAGTGAGACCGCCCATTGTAGTGCTGCTCGGTGTCGTTGCCACAATATCCTCCTGAGAACCAATCTCGTTGCCATTTAATGTAATCAGGTCAATCCAGGTAGACAATCACCTCACGCCACCACTCCGTGCAGAGTTTAGTGTTGGTTCCCTGGACCAGAGCGAGGTTGTTGTTGTCCGAATTCAATGATCCAAGCGCGATGAGACAGTAAGTAGAGATATTCTGTCCCGTGATGTTGACAACTCCCGCCGTAATACCTGAGAACACCACCGTATTGCGGGTTTCCTGGAACCGATTGCCAACCACGTTCAGCGAACCGGCAATGAGCCAGGTATCCGCAAAGGCGCTCAGGCCCGGGCCATCGAGCCAGCACTGGTTATTGGTAAATATCAGGTGATCGGGCGTGAAGATCCAGACCGATGCTGCTTCAGTCTGACCGCTCGCGGTCGTCTCGAGCTGGCAGATATTGTTGGAAAAGAGCACAGTACCGTTGGATACGTTTTGAAAGCCGGCCGAAGTCATAGCGCTGTATGGTCCCTGCGAGACGCGAAACATGTCAGTAACCCTTGTAGCGGATGTTTCATTTTCGATAGCAGTGCCATGGTTCAGGATCAGGACCGTTTGTGCCGGCTTTGAACCGCTGGTGCTGCTGACCAGCCCTCCGCAACCGAGGTGATTGTTGACGATGCTGAAAGGTCCCTGGCCATTGATTGCCAAGGCGTAATTCAGGGGCACTCGCACGACGTTATGTTCCACGCGCACGGCGGGAAGTCCGGGCTCATAGATTGGGATTGAACTCCCGCCGGACGTTTCAGCCGACGAAGTCGCAAAGGTGGAAAGAAGTTGAGGGAAGACCGGCGGTGTTCCGAGAAGGATAAAAATTCCTCCGCGCAAGCCGCCGGTGGAAGTGCTCGTTTCCGTAACGGCACCGCTCCAGTCCCGTGTTTCGATCACCCGATTGCGGCTTATCTCAATCATCTCGCCGTGTTGTACAAAAATCCCGCACACGTCGACACCGGGCTGCGCCCCGAAATCCATAATCGTATTGTCGCTTACCACCAGGTTCTGAACATCGGGCAGACAAACGGCGCCGTATCCCACAAAGGTCTTTGCCGATTCCGTAACAGCCTCCAAATCGCGAAGCAACGTACGCGAAATCGTGTTACCGGCGATATTGAGGTTTACGACCGTGATGATCTCAGATGTCGTCGACAGGTCGAAAGAACCCACAGGCCCGATTCCGCATATCCCCATGTTGCGGATGCGATTGCGATGGATATGGATGTCGGTCAGTATACCGCCTGCGACAACTGTGGTTCCGGTCGTCCCGGGGTAGGTACCCGAGATTTGCAGCGTGCCGTTGCAGCAGTCGCCGCCTTCGGTCAAGATTATAATACCGATCCATTTACCGGTGCCGTTTCCGTTGGCGTCGATCAGATCCAAGCTGCCGAGGGTGATGCCATTACGGCTTCCGCCGTCGATATCGTTGTCGAGGATGCAGACGTTGGTCGATGCCCCCCCAATCTGGATACCGCCCGGATGCTGAGCAATCGTCACCTGGGTCAACTCGAGGCCGGAAAGGTCGACGAACTGGCGTACGCCGGTGGGGGGAGGAGGGACAGGGTTGTCCGCACTTCCGCCCAGGTCATTTGCAACCGAGCCCGGCAGCCATTCGCTACTAGCCTCCGCAGATTGAATGCCGACCCAGTTCTTCTCAATACGGATTTCAGTTCCGCTTGTATAAATCGCCGGCCACGACGAGGCGGTATCCTTCATCGCCACTCGATTGCGTTCTACGCGCAACAGTTGCACGTCTTCGGCAAGAATTGCCGGCAGAGTCGCGGCGGTAAGGACCATCTCCTCCACTGTGACGTCGACAACGCCCGGCACGGAACCGCTCGCCTGGCTGGTGGGAAGGGACGTACCGGTACCGTCGATCAGCACGCCGGCTTCGTCGTCAGCGGCTTCTACGGCAAAAGATCGCAGGACGATATGCTCCGAGCCGACGATGCTGAAAACTGCGCTGACAGGGTTGACAGCTCCCGCATCTGACGTTGTTCCCCCGGTGCCTGCCGGGCCAAGTGAAGTGGAAGCGACGCGCGTCCGCCAGCCGCATCCGTGAATCACTATGTCGCTGCGGTTTTGGATGAGGACGTTCTCGTAATAACGGCCGGGAAGTATGCAGACCTCGCCTCCCGCAGCGGGCAAAGAATCGATGGCCGTCTGAATGGATGTGAACTCACCGAAGCTCTCTACACCATCACCTACCCGGCAGGTGCAGCAGTTGTTAACCTGTGAGAGCGGCTGCACGATAGAGCGGCAGTCTTGAATTGTTCCGGAAAATACTCCGGTTCCGGCGTTTGCCCAGGTAATGAGGGCCAGAGGGACCCTGTAGTAGACTATGCCTTCGGGCTTCTTTGCATCGATGAGCGTCTGCGGGTTCGAAACTGGCTGGGCGCGTACGGGAAACATCCAGTAGTCTCCGGGGTAATATTTTCCGGCGCCGTCCGGGTCGAACTGCAGCAGGATTCCGTTCTCGAGTTCTACTGGCGTCGAGCTGACCGGAAAGCTCGATACAGGCGAAAGACCATCCCACAGACGGAAGAAAACACCACCGGTAGAGGATGGATAAGCGCCGAATTCGAGCGTATTACTCTGCAGCGTGCTTCCGCTCAAAGTGGCCTGCGCCCCTGCAATCACCCGGCTATAACCGAGGGTTGAATCGTAACTCTCAATTTCGAGATAAAAACTGGTTTGATTGGCGCCGCTTATGGCGGACTGGTTTGCGGTAATCGCAATGCTTTGTGAACTGGGGTCAAAAGATCCCCGGCCCACCAGACCGCCGTTGGTGCGCGACCACTTGAACCGGCTTGGTCCGGCACTGGTGTCGGCAATTTCGACGCGGTAGAGCTGATGCTCGAAGCCGCTGTAACCGCCGGACCCCACTACAGGACAGTCTCCCGTGGTGGTGATGGGTGGCAGGAGAGATACGGTGAGGGCGCCGCGGCCGCCTTCGTTATAAGAGAGGTTGCCGCAACCCTGTCCGGCGGTGAGGCGAGCCAGCCTGAAGGCAAAGGAGGTTCGCAGACGCTCTGCTGTGTCAGGCCCGCCGAGCGCAGGTTCAATGAGAATATCCGGCATCTGAAAGCCATTTACGGCATGTTGCCAGACCTCGAGCACAACAGCGTCCACGACGCCTGCGGCAACATCGGAGGCGCTTCCTTCCGTGGCGACGATCGGCGGCTCGAGCCACGTGGCAGTTCGATTGACGGTGCTGCTGCCGGACTCGCCTTTCAGGTGGACGAGCAGACCATCGGCCCATAGTCGGCCGGTATCGACGGTGAGGGTGACTACACCACCTGAGAGCGAGGCGGAGCTGATCTTGAAGCTGTTGGAAACGGCGGCGGGAACGCCTGCCAGTTTTCCAACCCAGTCGCGGGCAGCTGTCTCTCGCCAGTTGTTTTCAATGAGGGTTTGAGCGATGCCGTCACTGTCGAGCAGCACCTTTCCCTGCTGCGGCAGAATTCCATTGAAGTTGTCGTAAGGCTTAAAGTGCACCCGTGAGAAATCGCCTTTCACAAAACCCTCCCCTTAGGTGACCGGGATAATCTCCGGTCGAGAGCCGGCTGGCATGAATTCCCGCAGCCGGATTTGAAGATTCCGCCACTTGTGGGCTTCCAATAGATATCCGAAGGCACCCATCCGGTCGTTATTTGGACCATTCTCGAGTACGCGCTCATCGGTATCGAGAGCCAGTTGGGCATAGCCGGGCTGATTCCAGGACCCGTCGGTAAAATTCGCTACTGCGCCGGTGACGCAGGCGAAATTCTGCGGCAGCCGGTTCGCCTCCAGCGAGAAGGACGACTGCTGGATGCATCCCACCTGATTGTTCCATGCCTCCAGGGCATGACAGAAAATGCCCCCTGCGCCACACGCGCTGCGCAGACGGCACCGGCCGAAAAAAGTGCTTTGTTGAAAAGAAAGCGGTGGCCCGTAGTCGATGACTGGATCAGCGGCTGAGCCGATCGCGAATGCCTTCGTAGCGTCCGCCTCAGGCGGGGCCCCCGCGTCGACAATCGAATTCGTAATGCTGAGTTGATAAGCCGCCTCCATGAGAAGCGGCCCTACGATCGACTGGTTGATCACGATCTGTGGAGTGGCATTGAAGTTCTGAAAGTCGGTAAGACCGGCAAAGCCGAATTCGGCATCGAGTTTTGTAGAGACGATCGCGGGACCGGGCGTACCATTTAGCTGCATTTCGGAACCCGGGTCCAGAGTGCACCCGTTGATTTGCAACTGGCCCAAGGCAGCCCGTGCGATGAGAGGTGTAACTGTTGCGTTCTCCTGCGTAATGTAGAGCCCTTGCAGGTACACGTTCAGGTTTTCTGCAGCCGTCACGTCCACGGGGCGGAAGGCGAGCGGCGTTTTCAGCCGTATAAACGGCCGGTTTTCGCCTGTAGCGACGATCGCCAAAGAATACTTCAGGTTGAGAGTGACGATTCCGTTCTCGGTTGTCGAACCAGCAACCGCGCTCAAGTCGAGTTCGTGCGTCATGCTGTCTTCAATGGCGATCAGCACGGGCGAGCCGGCAGTATTAAGGTTGTCGAGCGCGTGTTGCAAGGCCAGCGGGTCCTGGCCGAACTTCACGGTTGTGGTCGGGACACTCGGGCCCGTCCAGCCTTCGGGCGGAAACGGGAGAGCTGCTGGATGCGCGCCGACGGCCCCTTCCGCCCCATAGGTGAAGGTGACCAAAAGAGAGTCTTCCAGCACCGTCGCCTCCGCCGCTGTTTTGATGCCGAAGACTACACGGCCGATCCTGGGGTCGATGATGATTTCCCGGTTGCCGAGTTCCGGTCGAAGGTCCGTTTCCCATGCACAGAGGTTAGCACCGCGGAACGTCCAGGTATCCGATGGAAAGGCCGCTTTCGGCAGATGAAACTGCAGGCCGACGCCACTCACCTCAACCGGGTCGGGAGCCGTGGGGTCGTACACATTCACAGCGACATATTCGTCCGGCACTCCCCATGGAGATCCCTGCGTGATGCGAGCTGCGGGAATGGGTCCCGGTACCTGATCGATGTTCGAGAGCACCGGGGGAACGGCGTCGGGATTTGCACGCCAGGTATTAAAGAGCACCACGGGCTTACCGGAGGGTTCCACATCGAAGCGCGCCGCAAATGAGGCGCCGGCGGGAGTAGCAGGTGTCAGGGCAACCTGGCCGCGCGCAAAGGGCATCGACACCTTAACCTGGTGGGCTTCGAGCCTCCACAGGAAGATGGCGAGCGACGGCAGGTTGGGACGGAGCGTTCCCAGTTCAATCTTTTTGAAATCGGGATAGCGTGCGAACGGATCGAAGGGAGTCCCCAGGAGACTGAGCAGCGCAGGGTCTTTGATCGGCACCGTGCCTCCGCGCGCAACTCCGGCCAATCCGCGATTGTTGGATTGCACATCTGGACGCTGGTGATTCAGGTGTTGGAACCAGGCAAGGACCTCGCGCAATTCGACACAATGAACGGGCCATTGAGTGAGATCGAATGCCAGGAGTTCGATCGCGTGGATTGTGCCCTTCATCCTGCGCAGTTCGATGGTATCGGCGACATCGGCGCGTAATGTCCATGGATCGCCGGAAAGCACCGACACACCGAGCAGGTCTCCGATGTAAGGTATCACCCAGGGACTGCACGTCTCGATGAAAAAATCGCGATAGAGTCCACCGATGTTGTCATGGATGGCGCCAAAGACATCCTCGACCAGCGCCAGAAAAGCCTGAAGCTGACCGGGCGGCTGCTGTTCGCTGTCGCGCTGCCGGTAGATCTCCGGCAAACGTGCGTAAAGAGGGACCTTTGGCGTATTGTTCATGAGTCACCTACTAAAGCGGAAAAGTGTGTGTCGTAAAGGGCCAGCACGCTGGTGTTTGGACAGGAGATCACGAATGGCGGGCGTCGGAACAGGATCGGTAACCGAACGAAAAGCGTGGACGGATCTTTCGCTGTCCCGAGCGACCACAGAGCCGTCACCTCGACCCACGCGACTCCTTCGACATTTTGAACGGTTCCTTCGATGCGGCTCGAATACTCCTCTTCTCCGAGGCTTCGCCTGTCCAGGGAAAAGAGGCCGCCCGCAGGGGCTGCACTGCCGTCGGAAGGAACCACACCGAGGGCGGCCTCTACTGCGGTCAGGGTCGGATCGGACTGGTAGCCGGAAAGCAGCCCGATTGTCACCCCCAGGTAGACATATTCCAAGCTTGCGTCGACCACGAGGACCGGAAAGCGGCTTGCGCCGCGACTGGTGTTGGCCAGGGTCATCGCCGTCTGTACACTGCCGAGCTGGGCTGGCGTGTCATTGGACAAAAGCACGGTTAGTTTGAGCAGCGGGACGTTTTCCTGAGCATCCCATACTGCGAGCGCCTTCTCGACACCCGGTACGGCAAGCGCTTCACATTCGAAATCGCTAAGGCTCACCACACGGCCAAGCTCCTGCACACGTGCGGGCGCCGCCTGCTTCACATGCGAGGGATCTTCATCGCTCGTCCCGCCAGTGACCTGTTCGTAGACCCGGACCTGACTCAGGTTGGCCACACGCCCGTTAGCCTGCGGTTTTGTACCGGACTGCCGCCAGCCGTTGGCGCCATTTCCTGTGCGGTATTGCGCCGTCACGTTGCCGACACCTGAGGGCAGGGCTGCGCCGTTCACGCCGTCTCCGAATTGAACCCATGTATTGCCTGAGCTGTCTTCCCGCAGAATGTAGACCTGGTCCTTCGGGCCGTTCTGGAAGAACGAGTCGACCTCCGTCCACTCGATCTGATTGACAAGAATGCTAACCTCCGGTGCGCGAGGCGGCGTGAGAGCTTCATTAAAGAGCCAGGTAAGGGGCGCTTTGGGCAACTGGAAACTTTGAAAGATCTGACGGGCGTCGCCATTGCCAAGGACTGTCACCTGCTGGGTCTTTCCCTGGGTCATGGGCGCAATGTTGCCAAAGACAACGACGGTCGGATTTGAAAGCGGAAAATCGTCCGATGTGAATTGAGCAAGGCCCTGTTTAACTGTGAGCGAGCGCACGCCAATCGAGCCTGGATCGCCGATCTGTGCTTCGACGATGCTTGCGACCGCCTCTTCAACCTTCGCCGCGGTGTCGTCGGGATTGAGAGTAACGAACTGCAGCAAACGCCCATCCAACGCTTGATATGTGGCGCCGTCACCGAAATAGTCGAGCTGACTTATGCCCGTACCCGAAGTGAATTGTCTGACGCCGGTCACCGTAAAAGAGCCGCCAATTACCTCGTGGCATAGTGCGGTGCGACGGTCGGTTTCCTGCCAGATCTTATAATAGCGGCCGCGTGTCTTGAGGCTCTTTTCGAATTCGACACGCGTGATGCCTCCCTGCATAGGTCCGACTGAGTCCGTACTGCTCGTCACAGACAAAGCGGGCAAGCCCTGGAAGAAATTGTACGTGCCCGTTAAGGTCGTCACCTGGAGATCCACCAGCATGGTGATGCCGGCCGAAAGATCGTCTACCCGCCGTTCCAGCGGAAAACCCTGAAGTATATCGTCCACCATCATCGTCGTGTCGACGGAAGTACTCGTGAGCGTATTGTTGCTGTCGAGACTGAACTGGGTGGCCGGTGCGTTATATCCGAAGGCGCGGAAGGTTCGGCCAAGCTTGTAGGCCGTCATGGTACCGGCCGGGCTGCTGCCCTGCCACGTGCCTGCAATTGTCATTACTGTTTGGTCAAGCTGAGTGGTGACGCTCTTGACGACGGCGATCTGACGGTTTGCAGGGTCTGTGACGTCCTCGAGCATGAGACGATCGTTGACTTTCAGGGTGACGCCCGCCGAGGTGAGATCAGTTGATGCCGCGGCGAACTTGAATGTGCCGTTGTCGATCCCGGCCGGCTGCGACGGCGCATACAGGGAGAACCGGCTCAGCGACGGCAACGCCAAGATGCTTTGAGAGGTTTCGAAATTTGCCGGTGCGCTCATGCCGGCAATCTGCGTGCTGAATGGAAATCCCGCTGGTACGGTCACCGATGAGGCGCCATTGATCTCAAAGGCGACGTAACCTTCACCGCCCAGCCCGGGGGCAGGCCGGTAGCCTATGAGCCGGACGATCGCTGCAGGGCTCTGCGGCCACGCGGCCGTGCGAAGCCACGCTTCATTCGCGTAAAGCTCCTGGTAGAACGTGAGGATGTCCCCCAGGATGGCCGCGCATTCGAGCAGCGCGATGCCCGGATCGTCCGGCTTGCGATGCGTCCATCCCTGCAGCAAAGCCTTCTTGTCGAGTTCGCTGAAGATCTGCGCCCGGAAATCGGAATATTGTCCAATACGATATTGAATGCGCGGTAACGACGGGCGATTGCAGATCGTCGCAGGAAAGTTGACGGTGACTTCACAAGAGCTGCTGGGAGCAACATCACAAGGGTTGACGGGAGGTGGGTCACAAGGGTTGCTCATTGCCGTCCTCCCTGATAGGTGAAAGAGATGGTTCCCAGCTCTAACCGGTTCGTGTCGTTTGTCACAAGGACAATCTCCTCCGGGGCTATCCGCATAACTTCACTCGATGTTACGGACTGGTTCCACCAGCGCGTCATCTTGATCGAGATTACGTGGTCGACACCGTCTATCTCAGTTAGCACTCCTTCGATCCGGCTCGCATAAAGCGATAGCCCGAAGGTCCAATTGTCGGGATTGAAAAAGGCTTGCTTGCCGTTTGCGGTATAGGTGTTGCCAAATGTCTGCTCAACGACCGGAGCGACATCATCAATCCAGAAGTCGTTGGAAATGCAGATGGCGACTGTGATGGTCAGGGGCACATACATGGGGGCACGCACCTCGACGTCTTCCCCGATCAAATGGACGGCGTCCAGTTGCGCCTCGACCGTGGCTCGGAGATCATCGCTCAGGGTGGTTGTACCTTCCGGATCGATCACAACACGAACGGTGCGCCAGCTCCCGGTCCACATGTAAAGAGCAACCGCATTAGAGACACCTTTCACCTCTTTGGCCCGGTCGGCGTAATCATCGAGAGTGATCGCTCGGGACTGCCGATAGAGGAATGCCTCCGGCACGCTCCGGCGAATCACGTAGGGAGTCTCGGGCGCCAGTCCGTCGGTAGCATCGAAGGGGTTCCATACTTTGTTGATAATTATGCCCGCAGGCATACCCGTCGTGTCAATATTCACCAGGGTGTCCTGGCCGATGTTGCCGCTCGGTCCGTAGCCGCTAAGCCAGGACACGTTCACCTTGGCGTCATCGGGCAAACTCATCCCGTTCGTGTTATCACCGAAGCGAACGAGCGTTCGCGCCTGCTCGTCGGTCTCTGCGACGAAATGTTTGTCTGCCCCCTCGCTATGAATCAGGTCGGGCTGCTCCTGCCATTCTTCGGTAGAGCCGTCGGCCGCTGCGACCGTCACTGTAACAGTGCTGACCGATGGCTCCAGGCCTCCGGGCGTGGTATTCGTCCAGAGCACCGGAAAGGCAGGAGGAAGCCTGCACTCAGAGGCACCGGCAGCATTCTTCTCAAAGTTATAAACGCCCGGCGTAAACGGCGTTCCGGAAGGAACATACTGGAACTGCCGGGGATAGCCTTGCGCCATATCCACCAAATTGCCGTGGAAGAGCGAGACGTTGGGCACGCGCGTGCCGTTGATGTTGACAACGAAACAATAGTTAAACGCGAGAGCGTCCTGCCGGCTCCAGGTGACGCGAACGACAGGAGCATCGGTCAGGGGATCGGTAAGCAGTTGCACATCCGTCAAAGTTAGAATCTGCCTCTTCTGTGGGTTGCTGTCCGCAGCCAACCCGGTCGCGGGATTCAGCCATTCCTGTATCAGCAGACGGGTAATTTGCCCTCCGGTGATGAGCTGCACCGCGGTATCCGCGTCGGCGAAACTGGAAAAACCAAGGTCCGCGCACGTTGTGCCGGCTCCAAGCGAGGGGATGGCGTCGCTCCAGGTATAAAGCGGAACACTGCTGAAAGGATTGCTCACGAATTGCGGTCCGCTCGTTACAAACCAGACCGTGGAAGGATCGGAAGCGGCTTTGGATAGTGTGGAATCCGGGCCGGTCCAGGCCTGCTGATTCGGCTGCACGGTGAATTGTGAGGGGCCCTTAAAATCCATGGCCAATATCGTGCTCGACTGGTTGCCTTCGTGAATGTAATAGTCCATCAGGCGCGCATGGCGGCGCAACGAGATGCGCTTCCGGGCGGTCGCAAGGTAGGTCTCCTGCATCACCCGATCCTGGTAGTTGCTCAGTTCATCGGCGGCAGCGCTGAACAGATCGATAAGCACAACATCCAAAGCCGCTTCCGAGGTGGGCTGCCATGAGGGGAGCCGCTGCATCATGGCGGACATGACGGCGTGGCGAAAAGAATCGTAATCTTTCGCCAGGTAGTCGATAGCAGGCTGCACTGGGGCCGGCTGAAAGGTGGAAGGCGGATTGCAATTGCTGTTGAAACATCCGGGGCGAAAGCGAAAGACAATTTGTGAAAATACCGGGTCGAATCCCGTTTGCCGGATCGCGAGTGTATAGCTACTATAGTCCCCTACCGGCGCGATGGTAACCTGCAGCACCTGGACGTCCGAGTGCAGGAGTTTAACAACCTGGACTTGGCCGGACTGCGCTCCCGCAATGATCCGATCTCCCCCGCTGATAGGCATGAGTGACGACATAGCGGCCGGCGTGTTTGCAGCGGAGACCAGATCGTCCAGGTGCTGATCGTTGTAAAAATGCAGCTCCAACACCCCGAATGCAGGTGGACTCGATGGATCGAGCAGCATCAATCCGAAGTCGATACCGTTCAACGTACCGAGATTGCGGGAGCGTTCGGCCAGAGCGTTCTGGTCATAGATCATGGTGCTCGGCCCGCAGAGGTTTGTGCTCATGGGCTGTTCCTTTGGAAAATGGTCTGCACCGTTGTTGGGCTTCCGGCGACCTGATAGACAATGGTGATGTTGATCGCAGACCCGGTCGCCAACACATTCACACTCTGCAACTGAACACGGCCGGCGAGCCAATTTTGAATGGCCTGGGTAAGCGTCGCCTGGGCTACCGATGTAGTGTTTTCGTCCGTCGTTTCGAAGAGCAGACGGCCGGCGCCGCCACCGAAGTCCGGAAGAAACAGCCTCTCGCCCGGATCGGTAAGGACCAGTTGTTCGAGTTCCTGCAAAACTTGGTCGGCTAGAGTATCGGCCGTTACAGTGCGGCCGTCATTGCCGATGCTGAATGGGAACGCCAGATGTCCGCCTGCCGAGCTCATATAGTGTCCAGTTCTGAAGCCGCGCCGCTCACTATGGCTACGCCCTGGGGTGCTTCGGCGGCATTGAGGCACTCCCCTATGCTGGTTTCCACCAGGACCCCTGTTCCATTCACATTCAGGTCAGCGGCGGCAGCCTGCCACTGCACGGTGACGCATGGCGTATAGACCCCGCCGGGACTGAACGGGCAGCCGACAACCGAATGCACGTCCGATTCAAGCAGTACAGGGCTTCCTCCCACGGATAGAAGGGTATTTGCCGTCGTGAGAAGAACCTGGCCCCCGTGCGGGCATTGCGCCTGACTTGCAGTCGTAAGAACCTGCGGCATTATGAACTCACCCCCGTAGTTCCCTTAAGACTGATTCCCTGTGAATTGAGCGTTATCGTTGCGCTGTCCGTGGAAAGCGTGATGCCGTCGGAGCTTATCGTAATGCTAGGTCCCGCGGGGTGCTGCAGGGAGATCTGGTTCTGATCGTCGTCCAAGGCAACCGCCAGACCGCCGGTGGTTACCCAGGAGCGCACCTTGGCATCCCCTGGTGACGGCATGTCTCCAGATCCCCACCAGCAGCCAACCCATATGGGTTGTGCGGGATTTCCGGCTTCAAACTCGATCCAAACGCCGTCGCCAACCTCAGGAATGGCCACAAACCCGTGTTTCGGACCGGCAAACGGTACGCAGGGCCATGCCACCGCACTCTGGGTCCCGAGCACGTCCGGAACGGAAACCTGCAGCTTACCGAGATCCGTCCCGGTCAGCGCCTCAGTGACAATGCCTCGATATTTGCCGAAGAAGAGATTGCGCCTTTCTCGGGCAATATCCTGCAGTGTCTTTTCAGCATGTTCATCCATACTATTCCGTCTCCAATTAAAAGACCGACGACGGGACCTGCGGCAGCGGGCCGTTGGTGCCTGCCGATTGGGCGTTCCGCATTACCTGAAAGCTCTGTCCGTAACTGTTTCGTGTAAGCGTGTGCGTGACTTGCCTGATGAGCCATGTTCCGCTGATCGTTCCATTCGCACCAAGGACCTGCACATACTGGTAGGGCTGCAAAACCGAACCGTAGCCCCCCTTCATAACTTCACCGTCAGCACTCAGCGCATAGGCGGCGCGCTCGGATTCGGCCTGAACCGCGCGCGCCAGGGTGAGAGCGTCGGTCTGGCCCGGCTTGAGCAGACGCTGGATGGATGGGCCGGGCGGAGGATTGGTGCCTTGCAGATTAATATCCCCGAGATCGGAGGTTCGCGCGTCGGTGCTACGGTCATTAAGATCCACACGTTCTGACTGGAAAGTTGCCATCTGACCGACGGTAGTCTTAGTTTTGAAAGAAAATATATTTGCTCCGTTGCCCACGAGCACCATGGGAGATAGTCCAAAATCCTGAGCAGGGTCGGGGTCGAGTTTGAAGCACCCGACGCTCTGTCCGGGCGAATCCCCGCATCTGACAAAGGCATGCATGTGCTGGCGTGTTGCAAGTTGCTGCAGACACTCCATCTGTGTGCCCCGCAGTACCGTGGTGTCGAAGGCGGGGTTGGACGGCGCCGGAGCGGCATCGACATCCGTGCTTGCAATCTCCGGGACCTGGTCGTAAATCTGCAGGGCAATCTGATCGTCAGAACCCTGGAAGCTCGAGACAGTCTCGTCGCGATGCAGGTAGAAGCTGTCGTCGCTGACGACCAGGGTCAGCATGCTTTGACCCGGCTGGTAGAAGTTGTCGCCTTCGATATTAATAATCGGGCCGTCTATCAAAGGGACCCAAGCACCGCTTTGGATCTGGATTTCCAGGCGGATACGGCTCATACCCTGCAAAAAGGCCTCTGTCTCGCCATCCCAGACCCCGGTCTGGCTGACACAAATCGGAACTTGAAATTTTCCCTGGCAGGCCTTGTCCATCTCCTGCTCGATCGTGATGTCCTCAAAGCTTGAGAGTTGGTCCGCTGTCGCCATTACGTCATTGAGGTAGAGCCGATATTGTGCATAGCTCATTTAGTTTTCCGGAACCAGGATGCTCAGTTGTTGCGCATTCTGGTCGTTTGCGAGCCATTGAACGAAAAGGTGATTGGAATCGAGGACAGTGTTGGCGTCGGCTATGTGCCAGTAACGCGTAGCGTCGCCGTATAACCGTTCTGCCATCACATCCAGCCGGTCATTCGCCGTAATGGGTGTGGGGTCGCCCGGCGTTACAGGCACAGTTCGCAGTTGGACCGCGGTGACCTGTGTGCAGTCTGCAAGCGTCAACTGCAACCGGGGAGTGTTTGCGTAGCGCGATGTATTGAGGAACATGTCCAGGCTCCTAGAAGGGAATGAGATGTGTAATTGATGCGGCGCTGTTTGCCAGATTGATGGTGGCCATCGTGTCCTGCGCCAGCTTGGTATAGGCAAGCGCACCCTGGCCTATCGTATCGCCCGAACAGGCACCGGGCGTGATAACGGCGAGACCGATCGCCACCTGCGCCTCTATCGGATTGAGCATGCCGTCGTAGATCCGCTCCGTGATGGTGAGTGACTCAATGATAACCGGAACAATCCTCGTGAGCCCCCAGATGAATAGAATGCGAGGCGTCTGCTGACGGGGGATCGGCTGCGTAGGCGCCGGCCCCTGAGCGCCGAGAAGTGAGCCGACGGCGTCGACCACGGCGCCGATGATGCCACCGGGGGTCTCCACCGGGTAAACCATCGCCTGCAGGGCAGCCAGTTGCGGTCCCACTCCAAAAGCTATGCCGATTGGATTGGAGCTGTTGCGCTGATCCGCGGCGCTGAAGGTAGTGTTGATGGTAAACCGCTCGTAGGCAGGCTCACCGGCCTGGCTGGTCTCCCTCTGCGTGGCGTCGACCGCTCGGGGAGGGATGACGATGGTGCGTGCAATGCTCTCCGGGTTGAACTGAAAGATGACCACGTTTGGAATCGGCCCGAGAAAATCGGTACCGTACTCAATGAGGGCCCCGAGCAAAGGTGTAGGCATAATTTATTTTCCCCTTACCTGGCAGTTTTGCTGATCGCAGCCTGAATGGCGCGCACTATACCCTCGGCATTGGCCTGCTCGGTGGGGACACAAATGTGCACCACATCGAGCGATCCCCCCACCTGTGTGAGGTCGCCTCGCCTGAAAGATTTGGCCAGACCTTCGGCAACTGATTTCGCCAGGCTCACCCCCTTGTCACCGCCGGGCGAAGATTGAGCGCTCGGCAACCTCAAATGCAAGCGGTCGATGTTGATTTCTCTCGTCATTGTCTGGCTCCTGCATTGGCTGCCTGCGTTATTGCAGCAGCGTTCATCCGCCACTGAGCCTTTTGTTCGCGGGTGAGCGGACGACCGATCTTTTCGTACTCTCGATCCACGGCGCTCATCACTGTATCCATGCTCAGAACAGGCTGTTGATGAATGGAGGCGCTTTGCAAGCAGGCATTCAAGACAATTGATCGTATATTCCCACCTGAAAGAGCAAACTCACGAGCGAGGAACGGGAAGGCGATGTCTTCTGTTGAGACCTGCGGCGGAATGCACTTTTTCCAGATCGCAAGACGCTCTTCCTCGGCAGGCAGCGGAAATTCTATTACGTAGCGCAGACGCCTGAGAAAGGCTTCATCGAGGTCCTTCCTGCGGTTCGTGGCAAGAATCGCAAGACCACGAAACCTCTCCATCCGTTCCAGAAGGTAACTGATTTCCATATTGGCGAAGCGGTCGTTTGAATTGCGCACCTGCATGCGTTGACCGAAAAGTGCTTCGGCTTCATCGAAGAAGAGCACTATATCGGCCTGCTCGGCCGCATCAAAAAGTTTGCGCAGATTCTTTTCAGTCTCTCCGATATATTTGTTCACTACCTGCGACAGATCGACGCGATACATGGGCAGGCACAATCCGGCGGACAGTACCTCAGCTGCCATCGTCTTTCCCGTTCCCGGAGCGCCCGCAAAGAGCGCCGAAATGCCCGCATCTCCCCAAGCCTTTCCAGTGCCCCAGTCGGCGTGGACACGCGACAGACTTCGCATCGCCGCAAGTAGCTGATCGAACTGCGCGGTCCGCTCCGCGTCAAGAACCAGATCCTCGCGATGGAATCTGGGCGAGACCAGCGTAGCCTGCCCGCCGATCATCAAACCGACCTGCTGCTGACAGGCCGCGATCATAAGTTCGAGGGTGATTGGCAGTCCCATGCAGCTCAAAGCAGCGACCACTTCGTCAATGCCTGCCGCATCCAGCCTGAAGCGGAAGGCGCACTCGCGAACCGCCTCCGGATCCAGATCGAGCCCATGCTTTTTAAGCTCGGTCAACCAAATCTCTCTCCGTTCCGTGTAGCTGAGGGAAGGTATCTTGAGGGTGGGTAACGTCTGTGCGACAAGCGTTCCGGCTTCTTCGTGTGCGGCGGCAAAAACGTAGATGGGATAGGGCCGCAACGTATTCTGCCAACTCGATTCGGCAGGTATCCCACGCGACGGGAGCAGAAGGTCACCGCCACGAAGCCAGCAATAGGCGCCTGCATTCTCGAGGATGGCAGTGGAGGTGACAACATCAGGCCGAATTGCGTAAATGGGCCGGCCGGTCAGAGCGGATATCCCGGCCAATGTCGGCGCGATGCGCTTCGCGTCCAGAACGTCCGTCGAAAAAGCTACAGAGACAGGAACGACATGCAGCCCCTCAGGCACGTGCGTCATACGAAGGGCAAGCAACTCGAGATCGATGTTGGCGTCTCTGTGCTCAGGATCTTGCTGCTTCTCACCGGACTGGTTCTGCAGCGGCTCCGCAATGCATTCTAATTCAGCAGGAGGGTGTTGCAGGGAGCCCTCCAGAATTTGTGCGACAAGAGACGGCATGAAGATGGGTACATTCCATTCATGCCAGGCTTCTGTTCTGCGTAAGACCCCGCGCGCAAAGATGGAATGAGCCGGCGAAGTGAGAGGCAACAATGCCCGGGGATCGTCCCACAGCCATTGAGCCAACCCGAGGGTGGGCAATTGCTGGCGCGGGTTGCCGTTTAAAGTTGCGATGAGGTTGCCGACAACGGCGTCACGGGCAGCGGCAAGAGCGAGCGCAACCACAAAAATCTCAGCCTGCGAGAGTCCCAGATGGTATGCCAACCAGGGAAAAGTCCCCCGTTCGCCTTTAGGGTCGCCGAGTGGTACATCGCCGGAGTGAATGTGCTGGTCGAGGTAGCGCGCAGTAGGGTCCTCGGCGAAGAACCTCAATCGTGCCTCCACGAGCGATGGTCTTTCAAGCGAGTCCGCCAGCCGATCTGCAGGCTCATTCCTGCGCCAGAGCCAAGTCAGTTCGCGGCGCATCCTAAAAATGACCTGTTCGAGCCAAATGCGCGTGAATGGGTCGTTCGGCGCCAAGCCTTCTGTCAGAGACGAAAAGCGGTTGTCCGGGGGTGTCGTCATCGGTTTGTACGCCGGTTCGTGTTTTGCCAGAGCCGAGTAAGTTCAGAGTTAATCCGCCGCATGGACCACTTCATTAGCGCCGCGCCTTCTGTCGCAGACGAAAATGGGTCGGCCGGAGCCATCGATATCGATTGGGTCATGGAGCCACCATGTTCAATGTGAAAGCCTGTTTAGCCTGTTGGCCGTTGACTCTTAGAATCGCAAAGCAAGCGCCGGGAGGCACGGCGTCGGTCTCTGCCATGACGAATTGCAGCCGGCTCTGATCAGCCTGTATAGATGCAGGATCGGGAGAGTCAAGCAGTGTGGCCACAGCGCCATTTCTGACCAATGCGAACTCGACATAATCTCTCTGGCTCCCCAGCAGCTTGCCCGTGAGCGCGATCGTCGCATAGACATTTGGGGGATTGCTAGTTGAAACGGCAATCGACACGATGGTCATGCCGGATAGGGTCGGCAAAAGAGAAACACCGATCAATCCGCTGGAAATGGAGAGTCCGCTTGCCAGTGTCTGGCTGACCGAGACAGAGACACTGCCGGCGGACATGATCGTTGGATCGATATCGCTCACCACGGCGGAAAGCGCCTGTGGGTTCTGCATATTCGGTGTCAGGACGGCCGAGCCAAAGTTCACTGTGAGGCCCGCTGCATCGAGGCCGTCTCCCAGTAGCGTAAGGGTATCGCCGAGTTCGACGGCCGGTGGCTGTACGCCGTCGATTTGAGGCCCCTTGCCCGGCAGGACAAAATTTTGCACTCCTGCCAATCCGATCCTGGTGCCGAGTTGATAATTGACTCCCACTAATTGCATGCCTGCAGGCAATTGGGGTTGAGCTATCAAAACGGGTCGAACCTGAAATGCAGCCGAGCAGCGATACTTGTCATCCGGGCCCTGCATCAACCGGGAGAGTAAATCAGGCGTCGCCTGGTCGAACGTAAGCTTCAATGGCTCGGGATTGTCGGAAAGCGCCGTGTATCCCACCAGGGCCGGAAGTGCGTCTCCGACCCCCATGAGCACTTGCAGGCCTTGGCCTAGTAGATCATGGCTATCGGTGGTATCACTTTCCCCATTTTGATCGAAGGTGGTCAACAGATAGCGCAGCACCATCCACAGCGGCGGTTGGCTGCCCGGCGTGAGCGCAGTGTTGCGCAATGCGGCATCGATTTCGACTTCATACAAAAACAAGTTGATTCGAGGGCTCGTTTGGGTGCCGGTGGTTTCCACCTGTGGACGTTGCACTGTGATCACGGGGGCGGGATGCACCCTAGACAGGCCAGATGTCAGGATGCCCGAGATAAATCGGCTCACCTGACCAATTGCCAATCCTGTTTGCGAGAGCGCCACGGCCTCTTCTCCTGCCCCTGGTTATCGATCCAGAAAACTTCGCACCCATCGATTGCCGGTATCGCGGGCGGGACGGGATAGTCGAGTCGCCGGTCGATTCGGTGCGTTTGCCGCCGGCTGCGACTCAACCTGCACGATGATTGAGCCGATGTTAAGACGTACATCATTGTCCCTGCCCCCCTGCACTCTGGACCGTCCCTCGGAATGCATATCGAGTGACTGTTTTCCGGGCTTGGCCTGTAGTTCCATCTGGTACCGCAGTTCGAGTTCCTGTTGGCGGCGTGCAATTTCAGCAAACACCGATTTCAGAGTGGCCCCCGCTTCCGTGCGGGCCTGCGCGGCAAGCTCGGCGCCATAATGCCGGGCAAGACCAGCTCCATATGGCCCGGGGGACTCGAGGAACTCCATCGCAGGCGAAGCAGGACTCGCCGTCTGTGATTTTACGGATGCCTTGCCGGAAGGCGGCGCCAATTTCTCCACCTGATTGCGGGTCGGTGCCAGGTGGTCGCCAACATGATCCTTGATATTGAAGTCCGCCTGCAGCGGCCTAACAACTCGACCCGAAGCGACTTTGTCCTGAACTGTTTCATGTGACGCAGCACGCCCTTCTTGTGCTCCTACCGTATGCTTGGGGGCTGTCACCAACTCTGCATCTGGATGCTCAAAGTCTCGCTTTGGTAGAATGGCGGTTCGACTGGGAGCGACTCTCCTGCGAACCGTCTCTTGCGGCGCGGCACGCTGTGGGAATGCTCCTGTCGTATGCTTCGGGGTTGCGGCCAGCTCCATTGTCTCAGGATGCTCTTCTATCTCAAATTCTCGCTGTGGCGGTTCGGCAGTTCCACCGGGAACGACTTTCTCGTCAACCATCTTATGCGGTGCGGCACGCCGCACTTCCATCTCGTACTTCGGCTCCGCAAGCGGTTCCGTTGCTGTGACCTCATATTCCCCCCTGGATATCGGGTCTTCACTGGGTACCGCCGGCAAATCGACGACGCTTTCCTGAACCAACAGATCGACTTTTGGCAGCCAGGAGGGGCTGCGTGAGGGCATCACCCTGGCCCTGGTTTCCTGTGAGAGGCGGGAGAGATATCGCATATGCTAGACAACCGTTTCTTCGATGAGATCGAGATAAGTCCGGCGCCGCCATTCCGGTAAATCGAGAATCTCGCGTTCGCTCCAGTGGTATCGGGAGGCCAGGCAATGCACATCTTCGATCAGCACTCGCTGACAGCGGGATAAGCGTTCCAGCGCCGAACCGACCAGGTCGGGATACACTTTTGAACTGAAGCCGCAGTGCGGACAAGCGACGCTGACATGAAAGGCGAGCAAAGGATCGAAGCTGTCCATCACTTCGTCAATGGCGACCGAAACCGAGTCCACGCTCACGCCCTTCGCGAGCAGTTCTTCGAGCGAGGGGCGAACGAGAATCGAACTCAACATGGTTTCAAATTCCGACTCGACCGGTTGCTTCAGCCACTCAATCTGATCGTGCCCTGTCGGCCTGCGCAGCAAGGCCTCCACACTCCCGATACAGGCAGTCACCGTCTGCAGTTCACGCTGTTCGCTGTTCAGCGAGACGATCTGTTCCACGGCCAATTCAAACTCGCTCTCCTGCATGCATTCCCCGGAAGAGCAACGCACTTGCCAGGAGAGGGGATTGGGATCGGCCAGAGCCGCAAGCTCAAGAAGCGCCTCAATCCGCATTCCGACCGGCATATCGAGCAAAAGGTCCCGGTCGACAGGCTCCTGCTCAGCATCATGAAAACACTTGGCGAGCAGTTCGGTGATAAGCTCCGGCCGTCGCGACAGTCGAAAATCGACTGTCAAATCTTCCGCTGAAACTCCGAACGGCCGCATACCGCATGGAATGCCCGCATTCTTCCCAGTGATAAGCCATTGCGGCAGGAATGGGAATTCCGGTACAGTTGCCATTATTCCTCGCAGACGGCAGGTAAAGCCTGCTCCGGTTGTGTTATACTGAAACGGTCCTGCCCGTGCCCATCCGGGTTAATGCGATTCGTTGGGTTCAGTAGCGCTCAGGTCGCGCTCCCAGCCTTCCATCTCAATCTTGATCGACTCGATGGCAATCGCATTTGCGCTGGAGTCCAACGCCGGAACCGCCTGGTATTCACTCACCCAGCAGCCATGCAGCAAATAACGGCGTGCGACTTGGCCTTTTTCGTTCAGCACTTCCAGAGCCAATTCCTTCCGGAAGTTCACCAAGTCCATCGCCGTGTCGCCTGCATAAGGATGTACCTTGTTGGCCCAGGCTTCAAAGTCCAGGTCCCATGTGATCCCCCGCTCCAACGTGATTGAGTCGTAAGTCGTGCGACCGGGCGTTTTGTGGTCCACGCTATTCTCAGCGCCGCTATGGTGAGTAATCACATTGGTCGCGCGTTTGAGCACGGTAGTCTTCAGAACGCCGAGCACCGTCTTGCCGTCCCATTTCAATTGGAACTTGTAGGTCTTATAGGGGTCGATGCGATTTGCATTGACTTGAAATCCGTTAGGCATCGTCCACTCCAGTTCTTTAACTAAGGTTTCCGATAATCTGCTGGATCGTGATCACTACGAATTCTGCCGGCATCAGCGGAGCGAAGCCCACGATTATATTGACTATGCCCTGGTCGATGTCTGCCTGCGTTGTGGTTTCCGAATCACACTTGACAAAGAACGCCTGATCGGGTGTGGTCCCCTGAAATGCGCCCTGTTTGAAAAGACCCATCATGAAGGCGTTAATGTTCATACGGATCTGCGCCCACAGCGGCTCATCGTTTGGTTCGAAAACGACCCACTGCGTCCCCCGATAAAGCGACTCTTCGAGAAAAAGAGCCATACGGCGCACCGGGATGTAAGTCCATTGCGACCCTGAGTTGTCGTATCCGTCCACGGTGCGCGCTCCCCAGACCAAGTATCCGGCGGGCATGCTCCGCAGACAGTTCACCCCCAGAGGATTGAGCACTCCGTTTTGCTTGTCGGTCAGGACTACTTCGAGACCGGTCACTCCGGTAAGGGCCGCATTGGTCCCCGCCGGCGCCTTCCACACGCCGCGCGATGCGTCGGTCGCCGCATAAACGCCGGCGATCATTCCCGACGGCCCTATATAACGCAGGGTCCCGTTGTCATTGATTTGAATACGAGGATAGTAGACCGCGCAATTGATATCCGGAGCGCCTATGGCGCTGCGAAAGGTCTGCACATCGGAACTCTGAGCCGCCAGAAGGGGAGGATTGCCCTGTGTGGTCCATCGCGAAGGTGCATCAAGCAACAGGAATGCGCGTCTATTCTGGCAGTAGACAGCAGCAGCCGATCTTATCGCCTGCCATTCACTGTCATCTTTCGTCTCGATTCCATCACCTGGAATGACCATGATATTGAAAAGATCGACTGAGTCGAGCGCGTAGAAACCCGTGCGCGCTTGTTCATTGCCGATATAATCGGCCTGAGTGGGAGGGTTGCCGTCACTTGGCGCCACCTTCACATTGCAGTAGGGCCCGTTACTGCTCGCAGCCAGGGAATAACTCGCCACATTGGCCAGAAAGCCTTTACTCAGGTCCACAGCATGGGATCCTCCGGTCACCGCAAGAGAGAAATTGTCCGTCCATTGTGGCCCGTTGGGATTTAGATTCTGAACAAGAATCCGATAGCCGGCGAGGAGCGCCTGATATCCGGAGACTTTGTTGATTTGGTTCACAATAAGTTGGAGGTTCTCGCGAACACCATCGTGATCACTTGTGCCTCCAGCCCCTTGCCAGAAGAGTGGACCTCCGCTTGTCAGGCTGATTGACTGCGATACGCCGTTGATGGTCACCTGGCTCACATCGGTCAGATTTGCCTGGGCCAGTTGATCTATAGCGAACATAATTTCACTAGTAGGATTGCCTGAAGAGTCGGTGCCTGAAAAGAAGATGCCGTTCGGTGCCGGGCGAAGATCAGAGTAGAGCGCAACCTCGATCCCCCCCTGGTTGACTCCCAGCATCAAAGCCTGCGCAATATCATTTGAAGTGGCCGGAATTACCTGCACACTGGTCTTTGCCGTTCCAGTCGAAGTAATGACCAAAAAGTCAGAATTGTCTTGAGCACTCACAGCAACTTGGTAGCCGGAGACTGTGCCCAACGCATTATTGATCGTGTCCGCGATGTACTGAAAAGTGGTTGTATCAGATGCATTTGCTGCTTTTAGTGCAGTCAGGCTCAGATTGACGGGAGTCCATGGACCTCCGTCAACGCTGATCTGAAAGCTTCCCTGCCCGGAGCTGGGAAAACCGCCCGCGATTGCAGTATTCCAATCAGTCCATGTACCGTATATGGGCGAAAGGCCGCGAGCTACACTGTACCCGGCTTGGGGAATTTTACCGCCTGAGATGCTGCTGGTAGTGGTAAGTCCGGTCGTCGAAGCTGTCAGTAATTGTGAGGATTGGTTGATGAAATCGCGAGCATAACGGGGAGATCCAGGGTCCATCGAAAGATTCCCGAACGATTCCGACTGCACCATGTTGCCGCCGCTGGTGAGCGTCGCTTTGAGGTTAAAGGTGCTGTCCGGCGTCGGCGTGTTGTAATCCACGGTAAACGAAATGCCGGCGCCCCAAAGTCCAGGTGACGCTGCGCTTAACTGCAGGACCGGATCTTTATTCAGATCGAGAAGCGCGATCTGCGCCGCCTGAGCCCCGCTGGCTAAGCGCACCACAAAACAATCCGAGCCGCCGTTGGCGAAAAACTGTTGCACACTCTGCGCCAGGTTTGCCCCAGCGACAGGAGCGCCAAAGTTTCTCGTGTAATCCGAATAACTCAAGCATTCAACGGGAATGTTGACAGGACCCATTGCAGCCTGGCCGAAAAACGCCCCAATCGAGGTAGCGACTCCGGTGATGGTGTGAACGCCGCTAGGTGCTTCGACAATGTATACGCCTGGGTACGTGAGGGTAACTGGCATAACTTGCTAAACTCCTTTAATCTAGACGTTTCTCCCGCCATCCGATGGGGGATGACTGCAACCACCTACAACTGTTCCTCATCAGGGCAGATTGTTCAGAATTGCGGTTCCATCCGGCGTCCCGAGCCCTGTGCACGCATCCCATCCGGGTCCCGCGTTATAGCCATTTACCGCCGCTCCATTAATGGCGTTTGTGCCGACCGTGACGTCACGAACCACGCCCTTGCCAACATTGGCGTACAGAAACGGATTATGGAAACGGGTAAACCGGCGTTCGCCTGATAGTCGGGTACCGGAAACATCTGACGACGCCTTTACACAATGACATGCCCCTCGGGCGATCGTTCAGAAACGCTCTGACTTATTTCGCCTGCGATATTTTCATGATGAAAATAGTTGTGAATACAACCAACACTACCGACGCAACGGTTTGAGCTGCTAAACTAACCTGAAAAAGGCTATCCAAAGGCTAACGCGGAATTAGGTTTTGAAATCACTTGGAAAACGGTTGACATATCTCAAATTGAAATGAATTGGATAATGCCGTCTTCCACCGATGGCAAAATAATATTCATCGATACTCTTGGATGCAACCCCTGTTACCGCAATGTAACAAAAATCTCATTGCAAACTCTTCATTTGCATATGAAAATTTTGATCAAGCTCGAAACTTTGTGTGGCTGGAAGTCAATCCACAAGGCCAGTTCATCTTCTTGGAACCCTTTACCGGGATTAAATTTATCGAACATTAGGGCCCTGCAATCCTTTTAAACCGTCCAGGAATTCTGCAATACCTTTTGCATTACATGGACAGAATGTTGTCCGGTTGGGGTGTGCCCAGCCAGACAAATAGCGATGGTCCATTGCGTACCATTTTCCCATTGCGTGCGCAGCCGCCTGTCGATTACAATTATACGCAAACGAAGGGAGCCATATCTTGTCCACACGCATTGAAACCTACCGTGGCTTCGTCTATCCGTGGTCGATTGACCACATAGGTCACATGAATGTCCAATTCTACACAGGGCGCTTCGATGAAGCTTCGTGGCACTTCCTTGCCAACCTGGGCTTGACGCCAGGATTTCTGAAGGACAACCAGCGTGGCCTTGTCGCCCTTGAGCAGCGCTCGAAGTACATGCAGGAAGTCCTGGTGGGCTCTTTGCTGGACATCCAAACGGAACTTCTGGAAATCAAGAGCAAGACGATTCGATATCAGCATTACATGCGCAACAGCGAATCCGGCGAGGACGTTGCGACTATGGAACTGATCATTGCGTATATCGACACGGTAGCAAGAAAGGCGACACCCCTGCCTGACCTGGCGATAAAAAGGGCCAAGGCAATGATGGACGTCCGCTAGATATCTTCGACAGCACTCGCCAAGAGGCATCCGATGCCTGTTCGCTCCTATCCTTCGCGCTCTTCGTGACCAAAAAAGCGCCAGAATCTAAAGTCAACAGCATTGGGCCAGACCCCGTTGCGCCGTTCAGGGTTCCACACCACTGGTATTGGTTTCCAGTTGCGGCTATGCTGCGCCTGGTTAACCGTGGTAAAAGGAATTGACATCCCCGACTGTCTCTTACGGAGAAGGAGCCTGAACGCTATGGCAGAGGAAAAGATACGCTGGGAAAAGACGCACTGCGCGCGGATGGACCATGGCGGCTGCGCCCTGCTTGTCGGCGTGAAGGACAACCGGATCGAACAGGTCAAAGGAGATCCTCACGGCTATTTGAACAGGGGATACACCTGCTATAAGGGCAGGGTCTCGGGAGATCGCCTCACCCACCCGGAGCGTCTTCGGTATCCGCTAAAGCGGGCGGGCAAGCGCGGCGAAGGCAAATGGATGCGCATCACCTGGGATGAAGCTCTTGACGAAACGGCGCAAAACCTGCTCCGGATCAAGGAAAAGTACGGTGCGCGGGCGGTTGCTTTCGGGGCCGGCATGCCCAAGGGACTCGAACATTTCGTCCTGATCCGGCTGGCCAACGTTTTCGGCTCGCCAAACATCGTAGCCTCCCAGGACGTGTGCCATGCCCCGCGTGAGCTGACGGGCATCCACACTTGCGGGTTCTATCCCGTTGCCGACTTCCACAACCCGACTCAACTCATCCTCTCCTGGGCCAGCAACCTTCTTTCCACAAGCGAGGAAGGGCAGATAGCAAGTCTTGCCCTGGACCAGCTCAAAAAAGGCGCCCGGTTGATCGTCGTCGATCCTCGCAGGACCGAGTTGGCCGACAGGGCCGATCTGTGGCTGCAGCTCAGGCCCGGAACGGCGCAGGCGCTAGCTTTGGGTTTTCTCAATGTCATCATCGAGGAATCGCTTTACGACAGGGATTTTGTCGAAAAACATACCTACGGGTTTGAAGACCTCGCCCGGCATGTGAAACAGTATACCCCGGAAAAGGTATCCGAGATCACATGGGTCCCGCCCGAGCCCATCCGCAGAGCCGCACGCCTTTATGCCGAGGCAAAACCGGCCGCCCTCCAGTGGGGCAATGCCATCGAACACGACGTCAACGCCTTCGACGCTGCGCGCTCCCTGGTCTGCCTCATGGCGATATGCGGAAACCTCGAGGTCCCCGGTGGCAACGTAAACGCCCACGACCCGAAGATCATGGGACTGGGCGAATTCGTTCGGGCCGACCTCCTTCCGGACAAGCGCCGTGAGATGATCGGAGCCCACCACGGCGTCATCCCGAGGCTGATGACTGTGCCCCCGGCCTTTTTCCGCAAGGCTGTGCTCGAAGGGACACCTTACCCCGTAAGGGGATACTACGGCATGTGCACCAATCCCCTGGTGGCTTGGGCCGACAGCACCACGACATATAAAGCGTTCATGGACCTGGATTTTGTCGCAGTATCGGAAATCTTCATGACGCCCACCGCATCCCTTGCCGATATCATCTTCCCGGTCGCTCACCAGTTTGAGATCAACGATATCGGCCACTACGGCATAGGACACGGTATGATACTGGCCCGGCCCAAGTTGGTCGACCCACCGGACGAGTGCCGGCCCGACATAAGGATCATGAACGACCTGGGCAGCCGCTTGTCTGCCCCCGAATACTGGCATAAAGATTTCGAAGAGTTTCTCGAAGACGTGCTCAGACCGTCGGGCTTCACCTACTCCGAATTCGTTGCGAAAGGATATCTCAAGGGACCCGACCGTTTCCGGCTGCATCGGGAACAGGGATTTCGCACGCCCACCGGCAAGGTGGAACTGAAGCTGAGTACCGCCGGTAAATTCAAGCTCAAAGAATTTCCCGAATTCACAACTCTGCCCGAAGAGGAGGACCCCGAATACCCCCTGATCCTCATCAGCGCCAAGAGCCGCTATTTTCTCATGTCTTCCTACCGGTGGGTAGAGCGGCTAAGGGAAAAACGGCCCCGTCCGGTCGTGGAAATCCACCCCGAAACCGCCGCAGTACACGGCATAAGCGACGGCGAGGATGTTGTCATCGAAACGAAGTACGGCGAAATCATTCAGGAGGCTCGCGTAACAGATATCGTTCACCCCCTGACGATCAGCGCAGCCCTGGGATGGTGGTTCCCGGAAGGAGACGCGGCGGAGCAGTTCGAGTGGCGAAAATCAAATTTCAATATGCTCACTTCCATCGAAAAGCTGGGAAAAGAGTTCGGAACGCCGAACCTGAAAAACATTCCCTGCCGGATACGCAGATATATGGGGTGAGCGCATGGCCTCACTCCAGCTCAAAGTACTTGCAAAATTTGCAGAAATCCGTAACCTTGCAAATTTCGCCTTTTTACTTTTGCCTTTCTTCCATGGCCTTAAGCTCTTTTAACATTCGAACCAGGTCTTTGATCTGGTAGCTTGCGTTTAGGCCGCTCGGGTTGGGCAAAACCCACACAAAAGATATCCCGCCGAGTCTTTCCTGCTGAAGTCCGGGCAGGGCTTTGGGGCGTCTGAAGGACAGACGGTAGGCGCCCAGTCCCATGATTGCGCAAAAACGGGGCTTAAAAGTTCGAACCTTTTCCTCGAGTATGGCGCCGCCCAAGACGAGTTCTTCGGCCGTGAGTTCGTCCGCGCGGGCTGTGGCATGTTCCACGATGTTTACTATACCGTAGCCGTGGTTTAGAAGTGCGTCTTCCTCAAAAGGAGAAAATTGCCTGGGAGTGAAACCGGCCAAATGGAGAGCGGGCCAAAAACGGTTTCCGGGCCGTGCAAAATGATGCCCGACCGCCGCGGTGTAGAGACCGGGGTTTATTCCGCAGAAAAGTACCTTCAGCGCCGGGGCGATAACATCAGGGACCGACTTTCCCCTTGCCGCCCGGACCTGTTCCTTCGTCGGCTTAAACGGTTGCTGCATGCGATTTTGTAGCTTCTTTCGCGGCCTTTTCCCTTTCCCATCTGGCCGTTACATCGCGGATAAGGGCTGCCGATCCAACCGCTGCGCCCTCATCGGATTTCAAAACTACGATACTGAACTCAATTGAAATCCGTGCACCGTCCTTGCGCATTGCCGGAACGGCGAGCAGTTCGCTGGTATACCTGGAGACGCCTGTCCCCATCACCTTGCGATATCCCTCGTTGTGCCTGGATCTTAGTTTTTCGGGAATTATGATATCAAGACTGCGTCCGATGGCCTCACTTGCGCTGTGGCCGAAAATAGCCTCGGCTCCCGAGTTCCAAAGACGAATTATTCCTCCTGAATCGGCGAAGATAATTGCGTCCGGGGCGCCCTCTACGATATTGCGGCAAATCCAATCATGACTGTATTCACCCATCTGCTCATCCCATGATTTGTTTTACATGCATTTAAGAACTTGAGGGCTGGTTGTCATCTTCCGCAGGCTGGCGCGGAATAAAAGAAAGGGATGTCACGCGGAAACGCGCAGGGCGCAACTCAAAACTCACAACTCACAACTCAATACTTATTCCGGGCGTTCGAAAAATACATATTCGCGCAGGCATTCAGGGCATCTCATGAACACTTTGTCAATTTCCTCGCCGAGGATGCTGATCCTGGTCCCGCAGGAATCGCATCTCCTGCGGAGCAGCAGCCCCCGGAATCGCAGGCGAGTGCTGCCATGCGAATTCGCAGCCTGCGCGACCCTGTCTTCTTCCCCCCCGGGAAGACGGGTTGCAAGATGAAGTGCATCCAGTTTATTGGTCAAACCTTATTTGCCCCTTTGATCGGATTACCTTATTTATGGCCCAAAACCGGGAATAAGTAAAGAAAAAGCTGCCGCGTGCGCACAGCCGGACCCGATGCCTTCAAATTGGGCCTGAAACTATAAATTAGAGACGAAACAGATCAGTTTTTGGTTTACGGCGGGAAATGACCGGCCGGTCACTTTATCCATTTGACAAAATGGCCGCCCTCTCTATAATGCCGATGACCACCCGGTCACTTTCAACGGATTTGAGGACACTTATGGCTCCGCGCGATACTTTCAACAAGCTCGATGAAAGCAAAAAGAGCAAAATCCTGGATGCGGCCGTCGATGAATTCTCACGGCACGGATTCCGGCAGGCGAGCGTCAATCGCATGGTGGAAAGGATCGGGATAGCCAAGGGGTCTCTTTTTCAATATTTTGGCACCAAAGAGGGCTTGTTCAGAGTTATTTTCAACTACGCGGTTGAGCTTGTAAGGCAATCGCTGCGGCAGGTGAAAAAAGAGACTGCCGGTGCGGATTTTTTCGAGAGAATAAAAGAGAGTTTGCTTGCAGGGACCCGTTTTATCCAACGTCACCCAAGGGTCTATCGAATATATCTCAAGATGATTTTCCAGGAAGACTTCCCGCTTCGAACCGAGTTTTTACAGCAGGTGCACCTTTTTTCCGCCGAATACCTGCGGCCCGTCGTGGAGGCCGGAATCGAAAGGGGAGAGCTCAGGGCCGATACGGACGTCGAAATGGCCGTTTTTGTGCTGGATGCACTAATGGACCGGTTTCTCCAGGCTTACTGCGTTCCTTTTCTGGATGCGGGGGCGAGCATATACCAGGCCCCGGCCGAGGAGCTGGAGCACAAGGTCGATGAGTGCGTGAAGCTGCTAAGGATGGGGATGGGCGCCAGGTTGAGCGCCTGTACCGGTGGACCCGCGGGACAAAAATATGTTGGAAGCACGCTATTTTAAAAGGCTTGGGCTGGAAGAGATCGCTAATAAGGTGGCGCAAGGGCAGAGGCTCTCGATTTCAGATGGCGAGAGGCTTTTTGCCTGTCCGGACATGAACGCCGTAGGTTCGCTCGCTCACCACGTCAGGACAAGGCTTCACGGCAATATTGCATATTATGTCGTAAACAGGCATATAAACTACACAAATATATGCGTGAACGGATGCCGGTTCTGTGCCTTTAGCCGAAAAAAGGGCGATCCGCTTTCTTTTGAACTCTCAGAGGATGAAATCCTCGATAAAATCCGCGCCAACGGTGACGGTCTGACCGAGATACATGTAGTGGGCGGCTGCCACCCCGATCTGCCTCTTTCTTTCTTTGAGGACCTGCTCCGCAAGATCCGTGAAATAAAGGCCGATGCCTGTATCAAAGCGTTTACAGCGGTTGAAATCGCCCATTTTGCAAAAAAAGAGGGGAAGTCCGTCAAAGAGGTCCTTGAGCGGTTGAAATCGGCCGGCCTTCAGATGCTCCCGGGCGGTGGGGCCGAGGTCTTCAGCTCACGAATAAGAGAGCGCCTTTGCCCTGAGAAACTGGACGCGAATGGCTGGCTCGATGTAATGCGCCAGGCACATGAGTCAGGAATCAAGACCAATGCCACGATGCTCTATGGGCATATTGAGACCGTGAGGGAGCGGTTGGAGCACATGGCGGCGCTTCGGGAACTTCAAGACCGCACGGGAGGCTTTGTCTGCTTTATCCCCTTAACATTCCAGCCTGCGAATACGGCTCTTGGACATCTTGCGCCTTCCACCGGGGTCGACGACCTGAAAACGATTGCCGTGAGCAGGCTGATGCTCGACAACATAGCGCACATTAAAGCCTATTGGGTCATGCTGTCGGTCAAGCTGGCCCAGGCGGCCCTATACTTCGGCGCGGACGATTTCGACGGAACGGTGATTGAGGAAAAGATAGGACACATGGCGGGGGCCGAGTCTCAGCAGGGAATGACACGCCGGGAAATAGAAGGGATTATTCGGGACGCGGGTTTGGACCCTGTAGAGAGGGACAGCCTGTTTACGCGATTGACAACCCGGCCGCAAGTCGCCAATTCGTGCGAGGGGCCACGGTCGATCTTGAGACGCGACGACGGAAGGGTATAGGTTTTCATACAAAAAGTCATGATTGAAAATGGCAGATTAGATCTCGATCAGGCATGGGATCTTTACAGTAACGCCGATTTTCACACGCTCGGCACAATGGCCCATGAGGTTCGGCTGAAAAAGCATTCGCAGCCGCTTGTCACCTATATTGTCGACCGCAACATCAATTATTCCAATGTCTGTGTGTGCGGGTGCCGTTTCTGCGCGTTTTTCCGGCCTCCCGGCCATAGTGAATCCTTTGTCCTTAACCGGGCGGAGCTTTCCGAAAAAATCGAGGAAACACTGAGGCTGGGCGGGACGCAAATCCTGTTACAGGGCGGGCATCATCCCGGACTGCCGCTCTCCTTTTACGAAGAGATGCTGAGCTTCATAAAGTCACGGTATTCGATTCACATGCATGCCTTCTCGCCCCCGGAGATCGTGTTTTTCAGCCGTCTGGAGGGGATCGGCATCGCTGAGGTGATCTCCAGGCTAAGAGTTGCCGGACTGGATTCGATTCCGGGTGGGGGCGCCGAGATTCTTGTGGACTCGGTGAGGGCCCGGGTATCTCCACGCAAGTGTTCAACCTCCGAATGGCTGTCCGTTATGGAGGAAGCGCACGCTCAGGGCCTTCGCACAACCGCCACTATGATGTTCGGCCACGAAGAAGCGCCCCGGGACAGGCTT
>OMOE01000108.1:0-14123 GCA_900290365.1 Syntrophobacter sp. SbD1
GCCGACCCAGGTACGCCTCCGCGCAAACCCTCGATTTCCTTGCCACCTACGGTGCGGCGCTGGTCAATCGCATTGGGCGGCTCGCAAGGTTGTACGCGCCATGACGAAAAATGCCTCCTTTCCGATCAATTATCACACTCGATACCGATTTCCCATTCTACCGCAAGCACAAGCGCAAGGCGATTGTCCTGCTGACAACGGATGATATTGCCTAATCATAAGGGCTAAAGGCCTTCATTGTGGCCGGCGGCAACACGCTGGTCACCTTGCCGGATTCCAACGCTCTGAGGGTCATGACCGAAACGGCGAAATTCGCCCACTACGTGCTGCCCGCCGCCAACCAGTTCGAGTTTGCCGGTCTCGCCTACAACTACAACGTCTGCCATTGCATGCCCCTACCTCCTTTATCGACAACCGATACTCGATCGGTATCATGAGCGCAAGTCCATCCGTCAAGTCTATACGGAGCTCTGGCAATACGATGCGGATTCGGAGATAGGTGACCCGCATAAAGTGGATGAGGCCCATTCGAAGGAGGATAGACAAAAATCGACAACGGGCACATATTTTTTCTTGACAAAGCTCAGAAGGGCGTTGTAAGAGCGATTTATAGGTTCACGTAGTAAAATGCTGGTTTATCTAATGAACCGTTAATGTGTTTTTTGATGACGAGGCGCGTAAGAGCTTCGACCTTGGGAGGAATAGACCCGGTCTCTATCTTTGGCTTAATAGCGGGCGGATAAGGGTTCAAAGACGTGGGTGACGAAAAGTATAATAGATCAGTCGAAAGGACGCTGCTGATACTGAATGCCTTCACACGTGAGAGGCCGACGATGGGTCTTACGGAGCTGTCAGAAGCACTCAACCTGTCGAAGGCCACCGTTTTGAGACTCGCTTCGACGCTCTGCAAACATGGTTTCCTTAACCAGGACAGTCAGTCTAAGAAATATTCCCTCGGCGTCAAGCTTTTCGAGCTAGGGAGCATCGTCTATAACTCTTTTTCCTTAAGGAAGACGGCCTCCCGACACCTTCGGCTATTACACGAAAAGGTGGGCAAAACGGTATTTCTCGGCATACTACAGGGCGACGAACTGCTCTACCTGGACAAAAAAGAGAATCTGGCGAACCCAATCAGATTCGCCTCGAATATCGGAACGCGGCGACCTCCGCACTTTGGAATGCTAGGCCAAGTTCTCATGGCGCACCTTTCCGAAGGTGAGGTCCAGAGGCTTCTAAGGAAGTATCCCCTTACCGCATTCACGAAACGATCAATGACCTCGGAACATGTCTTCAAGGAAAAGCTGCAAGAAGTAAGGAGGCAGGGTTTTGTGGCTGAAGATGGGGTGGCCTTGGAAGGCATAGGCGGTATCGCCGCGCCCGTCCGGGATTTCTCGGGAAGCGTGGTCGGGGCCATAGGTATCGGCTTTCTCCTGGCTTCAGTCAGCGCGAAGGATCTGAAGGTATTAACAAAGGAAATCCTCGAAACAGCAACGACAATCGGACACGAACTGGGTCATGCGGGGGCGTAAAGAGTGTACTCTTTTCTACGCGACATCACCGCCTTCCTTTGGTTGGCCTACGATGAGGTCGCCGGTTTCGAAGATGCCGAAGAAGGACTGTCTGCGTTCCTGGAGAAGAGAAAGCCATTGTTTAGAGGATGGCTCGGCACAAAGACGGGAAAAGGTTTCTATGAATTCAGCGATATTCAGGCAAACCTATTGGAAGGAATGAAACCATGCGTTTATTCGAACCCTTTGTTTTGAACGGGAAACTCCATCTTTCAAACCGCATCATGATGCCTCCGGTCGTTACCCGGCTAGCCACCAACGAGGGAGAGGTCACCGAAGCTCTGATCGACCGTTATCTTTTGTACGCCAGAGGAGGCGCCGGTATTGTGGTCACTGAGGCGGTCTCGGTCAAGCAGCAAAAAAGCGGTCAACTCCTGCGGTTGAACGACGATGCATTCATTCCTGGTCTCAAACGGCTTACCGAGCGGGTCCACAACGAAACCGACGCCAGAATCGCCCCTCAGATCATTCATTTTCTCAAGATCTCCCGCAGCGGCTACCGCCAAAAGGTTGAGGACCTCACCCCGGAGGAAGTGCAAGGGATCCCCGCGCTGTTTGCCCAGGCTGCAGAACGCGCCCTGCGCGCCGGTTTCGACGCCGTGGAACTGCACTTCGCCCACGCCTACACCATGTCTTCGTTCCTCTCCCGGCACAACCATCGCAAGGACGACTACGGAGGCAATTTCAAAAACCGGATGCGCCTTGCCGAAGAAGTTGTCAAGGCCAGTCGCAAGGCCGTGGGGGCGGAGTTCGTACTGGGTGCGCGCATAAACGGAGACGAATTCACCCTGGGTGGGAACAGCCTCGAACAGGGGCGCGCTATAGCGCTGAGGCTTGCGGAACTCGGTCTCGATTACATTAGTGTCTCGGCTGGCGGGAAATTCGAAGACGCCCTTCCCAGGGAGGGTGAATCCCTCGACCCCTACACCGGCTATAGCGGCCACCGCACTATGCCACCCCGATGGATGCCCGAGCAAGTGAATGTCTATCTGGCGGCAGACATCCGCAAGAGCATAATCGCCGCTGGTTTCTCTACGCCCATCGTCACTGCTGGAAGGATCCCTACGTCCTCGGCCGCCCAGAGTATTCTGGACAGCGGCGCAGCGGACCTGGTGGCCGTTGCGCGTCCCATCCTGGCGGATCCTTACTGGCCCAAAAAGTTCAAGGAGGGACGTGAAAAGGAGATCCTCAAATGTATCTACTGCAACAAATGCCGTGAAGCAGAGGGCGCCTTTGAAGAGGTGATCTGCTATCAATGGAGGGGCAAGGACGGGACCGTCAAGATCCCGGCGCCTTAGTGAAGCGCGAAACCTGCCCCGTATCGACCAGCTGGAACACAACGGCGCCTAAAGCCGGTGCCGGAACTTGAGAGGAGAGGTTTATCATGGCTCTGGAAGGCTTCGTTCCTTACTCCCGAGAGGCAGCATCGCTTTATATGAAACGGCGCTGGTGGCTGGGGATTACGCTGGGTGACTTGTTCGACAAGGCGTGCGACTTATATCCGAACAAGGAAGCCCTCGTCGGGGCGAGCAAGCGCTACACCTTCGCGGCGCTTCGACGTGAGGTGGACAAGCTTGCAGGGGCACTGCTGGCCCATGGGCTAAAACCCGGGGACCGGGTGTTGCTCCAACTCCCCAACTGGCCCGAATTCGTCATCAGCTATTTCGCGCTACAAAAAGCGGGCCTCGTGGTGGTGCTCCTGACGGTGGACCACACGGCTCGCGAGATCGCCCATCTGGCCCGTCTCACTTCCCCTCGGGGCTGGATTTTGCCGCGCCGCTACCGGAAGACCGACTGTGTTCCGCTCATCGGCCAGGTCAGGGCGGAAAACCCGGCGCTGGAAACCGTCATCCTGGCTGGCGAAGGTCTGGATGACTGCCTGGACCTCGATGCGCTCATCGAGGAGGGCGGCCGTTTGGAGGACCTCGGCCTGATGCTGGAGGAGGTCCGCCCTGACCCGGGCGATGTCTGCCAGATTCTACCCTCCGGTGGAACCACGGGTCTTCCCAAGGGGGCTCCCCGGACTCATAACGACTACATTTGCAATGTGGAGTACAAGTCTAAGGCCTGGGACATGAATGTGACGGACGTGTGCCTGGTGGCCACAACGGTCGGACACAATCTGGCTCTGCTGGTTTGCGTGACGGCGGCCGTTTTCCACGGCGCGAAGATCGTAATGCTGGACTCAACTTACCCTGAGGACTTCTGCCGCACTGTCCAGGAGGAAGAGGTCACCTGCACGGGTCTGGTTCCCACACTGGCCAGCCGCATAGCGAACTTTGAAAAACTCGGGGACTTCGACCTCGAGTCTCTTCAGAAGGTTTACGTGGGTGCTGCCAAGAGTTTTCCTGAACTCGTCCAGAAAGTGGAATCCAACCTGGGCGGCCTCTATTTCCATGCCTTCGGCATGGTGGAGGGGCCCTGCTGCCAAACTAGGCCTCTCGATCCGTTCGAGGTCCGCGCGCAGACTATCGGCCGGCCGATCTGCCCGTACGACGAATTCAGGACCCTGGATCTCCAGGGCAGGCCTACTCCCCGTGGGACGGAGGGTGAACTCGCGGCCAAAGGGCCGGGGGTCTTCACGGGTTACTTCAGGAACCCGCAGGCGAACCTCTCGGCTTTCACCCCGGACGGCTGGTTTCGCACCGGCGACCTGGCAGTGATCGATGAGGACGGCAACATCCGCATCACTGGGCGAATCAAGGACATTATCATTCGCGGGGGGGAAAACATCGCCGCCGAAGAGGTGGAGGAACTCATCTCCTCCCATCCCGGGGTGGAATACGTGGCGGTGGTGGGCATGCCTGATCCGGACTTCGGCGAGGCGATCTGCGCCTTCATCAAACCGGTGAGCGGCGCCCGGCTTTGCGAGGCGGACATTATCGAGCACCTGCGCCAAACTGGGGCGTCGAAGATCTTCCAACCAAAACGCTTCGAATTTATAAATGAGATACCGCTCACAGCCGCGGGGAAAGCAGACAAGAAGGTGCTCAGGCAGGCGGTTATGGAAAGGACCCGGGACGCGGAGCAGAAGCAGTGATGAAGGAATCCCGGTTTTTTTGGAAACCGGTTGCGCGCTAAGCCGGGCAAGGCAGTATAAAATTGAAGAAGAGTCGGAGGGAAAACGCATGGGACTGAAACTGAAAGGGAAAACCGCCGTGGTTACGGGCGGCTCCAGAGGTATCGGGCGTGCCATCGGCTTGCGGCTTGCAAGGGAAGGGGCCTCCATCGGTATCCTGGCCCTGCATGAAGATAAAGCCCAAAAGACCGGAGCCGAAATCAAGGCGCTGGGGGTTGAGGTCATTGCCCTGGGCTGCGATGTCACGGACTACGCACAGGTGAAAGCGGGGGTCGAAAAGGTGCACAGGGCCTTGGGCTCAATCGACATCCTCGTCAATAACGCGGGCATCGACAAGGTGCAGCCTTTCGTGGAGACCGACCATTCCTCCTGGGACCGGATCATCGATGTCAACTACCGGGGCTTCCTTATAGCCTGTCATGTATGCATCCCATACATGATCGAGCAAAAGTCCGGCAACATCGTCAGTCTCGGTTCGGACGCAGGGCGGATAGGAAACCCCGGTGAGGTGCTCTACTGCGGTACGAAGGCCGCCATAATGGCCAGTTCCAAGGCCCTGGCGCGGGAACTGGCCCGGTACAATATACGCGTAAACTGCGTGAGCCCCGGCCCGGTCCGCACGGACCTTTGGAACAACCTGCACGAAGGAGAGAAGGGAGAGAAGGTGACGGAGGCAGTAACCCGCGCCATTCCCTTGAGGAGGCTGGGCACGCCCGAGGAAGTGGCGGATGTGGTGGCCTTTTTCGTGAGCGAGGACGCCCGCTACCTCACCGGTCAGGTGTTGAGCGTTGATGGCGGGCTCACCATGATCGGTTGACTTGCACCGGGAATGTTTAGGGCAGATATCATCAATTCCGGACTCATGGCCAGGTCAGTGGAAAGACACGGTCAAAAATCCGCAGCAGGGAGTGAGGGAGAAAATAGCATGGATTTCAGTTTGCCGGAAAAAGTCCTTCAGTACAAACAGGAGGCCAGAGAGTGGGTGGAAAAAACCCTGAACCCCATGTCCAAGCCCTTGGAAGATGAGGAGCGGTTGCCCTATGAACTGGTGGAGGAACTGCGCAGGGGGCGTTTCTTCGGCCTCACCATCCCGAAGGAATACGGAGGCGAGGGATGGAGCGTAACAGAATGGTTCACTGTGCTCGAGGAACTGGCAAAGGCCTATGCCACTGTCAGGCTTGTGGCGCATACAATGAACGGCCTTTTTTGGCGTCCCTTGCTCTACTTTGGCACCGGGGAGCAGAAGCGCCGTTATCTGCCGAAGCTCGCTTCCGGAGAGATCTGGGCCGCCAACAGCCTCACCGAGCCTGAAGCGGGGACCGGGGCCGACATAAATTCCAAAGCCACCGAAGACGGCGACGGGTATGTGCTCAACGGCCACAAATGGCTCATCACCCTGTTTCCCGGCTACACCAAGCTTATTTACGCGTTCGCCTCAACAAAAGAGGGTATTACGGCATTCCTGGCGGATGTCCCCAGCGAAGGATTGGTGCTCAAACCCATGGATAAGATGATGGGATGCGTCGGCCCCCGCCACTATAATGTCCTCTATCAAGACTGCAGGGTCCCGGCTGAAAATGTCCTCGGGACGAAGGGACAGGGGCTGGATGTGGCCTTCGGCATGTTGCACTTGAGCCGCGTTTCCATTGCTTTCTGCGAGGTGGGACTCGCCCAGAAGATGCTTGACCTGGCCGTGGAGTACGCGCGCAAACGGTCTACCTTCGGCAAAACTTTGTCCAAGAGGCAGGCAATTCAAAACAACCTGGCCCAGATGGCCACGGAAATCGAGGCCGCAAGGCTGATGGCCTACAAGGCCGCCTGGCTCTTCGACCAGGGACAAGACATGATCAAGGAAGCTGCCATGGCCAAGATGTTCGGCGAGCAGGTCCTGATTCGTGTTTCGGAGATGGCCCTGCGCATCCATGGAGGAATCGGCTATACCCGGGCCTATCCACTTGAACGGCATTTTCGCGACGCACGCTCCTTCCATTTCGAGGAAGGGACCGAAGAGATCCAAAAGCTGTTGATAGCTCGATATATACTGAAATAACAGATGATTACGTATTTCAGCGAAGATATTCGAGGATGGCGCTATGCCGCTATACGAGTTTGAAGGCCAAAGGCCTGCAATCCACCCCGACGCATTCGTGCATCCCATGGCTGTGCTCATTGGAGACGTCCGCATCGGTGAGGGGTGCTACGTGGGCGCCGGGGCGGTACTGCGCGGCGACATCGGTTCGGTGATCGTGGGGCAGGGATCGAACATTCAGGAAAACTGCGTGCTCCACACTTTCCCTGACAAGAATATGACCCTGCACCACGATACTCATGTGGGGCACGGAGCGATCCTCCACGGCTGCGAGATCTTTCCGGATGTACTCATCGGCATGGGCGCAACCGTGGCCGACGGCGTCGTAATCCATCCGTGTTGCCTGGTGGGCGCGTGCAGCTTCGTCCCTTTCGGCCTGGAAGTCCCTTCAAACAGTGTTATCGCCGGCGTCCCCGCCAGGGTCGTCAAAAGTCTCAGCCCTGGACAGCTCGAGACCATCCGAAGCTCCCGTGAGATTTATCGGAAACTCGCGATAAGGTATTTGAAATCATTTCGAGAAGTCCCTGTAAGTAGAGCAACTATCGATACAGAATGAACGGAATAGCTGTCTCGAAAAGTCACTGGATTCCGGCCCAGAAACCCCGCCGGAATGACGAACTCTGAGGTCCCTCACCTTTTCATGGTTTCAGGGTGTCCCATGGGGACATGAGATACTAATACTCAATTTGCGTTCAAGATTGGGCGGGGATAAACCCCGCTCTTCTACGTCATTGGCTTGTTACGCTTCGTCCGGGAGGGCTTTTTGCCCTCCCGGAGGCCCCTACTTGAACGCAAATCGGTATAAATTGCTTCCGTGATTTGACTGTACGGCCGGGATATACTACGATGTGGCATCCAATTGCATTTACCGGGTCTCATCCATTTTTGCAACCAACAAGGCAGGTGTCCGGTGCCCAAGCAACAATTCATCTCGGAGCTAAAACAACCGAACCTGGAAATTGCTTCCCTTTTTGTCGCCGCGGAAAAGCAGTTGAGGACAGCCCGAAATGGGTCTGTTTTCCTCGATTTGAAGCTGTTGGATAAGACCGGTGAGATAAGCGGCAAAATGTGGGAAAAAGCCGATGAGGCCTCGGGGGCTTTTCAGTCCGGGGACATTGTATACCTTAAGGCGCGAACGGAGCTTTACAGGGACAAGATTCAGCTCAGCATTTCCGAAATTATGCCCGTTCCCGCCGGGGCATATGATCCGGCCGATTTTCTGCCGGTTTGCCCTCACGACCGGGAAGTACTTTTCGAAAGACTTGGAAAACTCGTGGCTGGAATGGCCGAAGGCCCCGCTCGCCTCCTGTGTGAAGCGATCCTGACGGACGCAAGCCTCATGACCTGCTTTAAACTGGCTCCGGCCGCCAAGTCAATGCACCATGCGTATATCGGTGGACTGCTGGAACACACGGTTTCCGTTATCACGCTGGTATACAGAATATGCAATCATTACCCGGACCTCGATCGGGAGCTGCTCATAGCGGGCGCCTTTCTGCACGATATCGGAAAAATCGAGGAGTTCGTCTATGATACGCATATCGATTATTCGGACGCGGGACGGCTGGTAGGGCATATGGTCCTGGGGACGCAGATCGTCCAGGACAAGATTTGCGGAATTGAGGACTTTCCCGCTGAGACTTCGCTTCTCCTGAAGCACCTTATTCTGAGCCATCATGGCGAGGCCCAGTTCGGGGCCGTCAAGCTGCCGGCGAGCAGGGAAGCCTTTGCGCTGCATTTGGCCGATGATCTCGATGCGAAGATGAACGCCATCAGCCGTATCCTTGCCAAATCAGGTGAAGACGACGGCTCATGGACGGGTTTCCAGACTATTTTTGGCAGGCATTTTTTCCGGGGATTTCCCAAACAAAACGAAAACGGGATTTCCGGACCAGAAGCGGGAAACTGAAGTGTTAAGCGACATTGCCGGCCAGAAAAGGGCCGTTCGATTTTTGAAGCAGCTCTTAAAAAAAGATGCTGTTCCGCATGCGTTTCTTTTTACCGGAATGGCGGGCGCCCGGAATGGCGGGCGCAGGAAAGTTTTCTGCCGCAAAAGAGTTCGCGAATGCTCTGAATTGTCTCTGCCCGCACGATCATGACTCATGCGGCGGTTGCGATTCGTGCCGAAAGCTGGAAGAAGGAACGCATCCCGATGTGGTATATATCAGGAGCGAAGGTGTTTTCATCAAACTGGAACAAATTCGCGAACTGATAAAGCGGTTTCGCTTCCGGCCATTTGAAGGCAAATACCGCGTTGTTATAATTCAGGACGCGCACAGGCTGATGGAGCAGGCGGCAAACGCCATACTGAAGATACTGGAGGAGCCTCCGAAGGCTAACATCTTCATTTTGCTGGCTACCGAATCGCAGATGCTTTTGCCGACCATCGTTTCGAGGTGCTGCCAGGTACGTTTCCAGCCGCTTGAAGACGAGATCGTGGCCGAATGGCTTGTGCGCGAAGGCGGGCTTTCACCGGACCATGCGGCTGGCGTTGCCCGTATGGCTGCGGGAAGCCTTGAGAAAGCCAGATGGTTTTCCGAACAGGACCGGGAAGCGGGCTGGAACAAAGTTGTCGAAAGATTGGAAAATCTGGATGGGATTTCCATCCTCGATTTTTTCCCGATGATTTCGAATTGGGCGAAAAGCCGTGAAACCGCCGATCAGGACCTTGAGTTAATAAAGCTTTGGGTCCGGGACCTTATCCTTTGCGGCGTGTCGCCGCCTGGCGGTTCCGAAGGCGCCGCCGCAGGCAGCGCCCAATATGTCAGCGGCGACACGCCGCCGATGACATTTGAATTGAACGCCAGGACGAAAGAGGCGGCAAGATCTNNNNCCGCCGATGACATTTGAATTGAACGCCAGGACGAAAGAGGCGGCAAGATCTGTTCCGCCGGAGCGTCTTTTCCTTCTATATCACCGTGTTGAACAGGCCATGCAGGGTCTGAAGGTTAACGCGAACCTGCAATTGACGCTCGAAAACGTCTGTCTGGACATAAAGGATTCGTTATATGGAAAAGGTGATTGGAATTCGTTTCCGAAAAGGAGGCAAGATTTACCATTTTGATCCCGGTGAATACTCTCCAAAGAAGGACGAATATGTAATCGTAAACACGGAACAGGGTATCGGACTTGGGCAGGTTATTGAGACGCCTTGTTCGAAGGACCCGAGAATCCATCCGCGGGAAATAAAAAAGATCGAGCGGATGGCTTCGGAAGATGAAATCCGGCAGCTTTTCACCAACTCGGAAATCGAGGCGGATGCGAAGAGTTTTTGCCTGGACAAAATTGCCGCTCACGGGCTTCCGATGAGCCTGGTGGACGTGGAATATTTCTTCGACGGGAGCAAGATAATATTCTACTTTACAGCGGATGGCCGTGTTGATTTCAGAGAACTCCTCAAAGACCTGGTCAGGCGGCTTCGCACCCGCGTCGAATTGCGGCAGATCGGGATTCGCAACCAGGCAAAGATGGTGGGCGGCCTCGGGGGTTGCGGGAGGCCTTTGTGCTGTGCGACATTTTTGAAGAACTTCCATGCTGTCTCCATTAGAATGGCTAAGGAGCAAAACCTGAGTCTCAATCCGGCAAAGATTTCCGGCGCCTGCGGCAGGCTGATGTGTTGCCTCCAGTTCGAGCACGAAACCTACAAGGAACTCAAGAAAGACATGCCCAAAATGGGCAAGAAGGTTGAGCTGCCCGAAGGCAAGGGAAAGGTTGTGCGGCAAAACGTCATGAGCAGGTCTTATACCGTTCAGCTCGAAGATGGGCGGGAAATCGATGTAGACCTTGGGGGTTGCTGTTGCAAGGGCGAATGCGGAGAGTAAATGAATCGATTCTATATAACGACGCCGATCTATTATGTTAATGCCGAACCTCACATCGGCCATGCCTATACGACGATTGTCGCGGACGCAATGAACCGCTTCCACAAGCTGATGGGATTCAAGACCTTCTTCCTGACCGGGACAGACGAGCACGGAGATAAGATCGCCCAGGCCGCCCAGGCGGCTGGAATCGAGCCCAAGGCTTACGCCGACAGGGTTAGCGGGCTTTTTCGGCAAATCTGGCCAAAACTCAGCGTCGAAAACGACAAGTTCATTCGAACTACCGACTCCGAACACATGGAAGTGGTTCAATACGTATTGCAGAAGGTCTTCGATGCGGGGGAAATCTACTTCAGCTCTTACAAAGGCCAATACTGCGTGGGGTGCGAGAGGTTTTACACCGAACGGGAAATCGTTGATGGAAAGTGTCCGGACCACGACAAGCCGCTGATCGAACGGGAAGAGGCAAACTATTTTTTTAAAATGAGCAAATATCAGGATTGGCTGATAGCACACCTGGAATCCAATCCTGACTGCATCCGTCCGGAAAGATACCGAAACGAGGTGCTGGCGTTTCTAAGAGAGCCCCTGGAGGACCTGTGCATCTCCCGGCCGGTTGAGCGCCTCAATTGGGGCATACCGCTCCCTTTCGATGCAAAGTATGTGACCTATGTCTGGTTCGATGCCCTCATCAACTATGTTTCCGCAATAGGATATCCCGACGGAGAGCTCTACAGGGAGTTCTGGCCCGTTGCGCAGCACATTATAGCAAAGGACATACTCAAACCGCACGGAATCTACTGGCCCGCCATGCTCAAGGCCGCGGGCATACCGATGTTTCGCCACCTCAACGTCCACGGATACTGGAACACCGGCGCAGGCAAGATGAGCAAAAGCCACGGCACCGTTGTCCGCCCCTTGGACCTTGCGCCGGTTTATGGGCTCGACGCCTTTCGGTACTTCCTTTTGCGGGAGATGGTTTTCGGGCTCGATGCGAACTTCAACGAGGAAGCGCTGGTCCAGCGCCTTAACGCGGATCTGGCAAACGATCTCGGGAACCTTTTCAGCCGCACCCTGGCAATGACTGCGCGCTACTTTGACGAAAAGATTCCCCCCTTCGGGTCGCAACCCGATGAAAAGGACCTTGAGCTGCGGGCCAGGGTTGAAGAAGCGATTGTTCAGTTTCGAGAGGAAATCCCCGCGCTCGGGTTCCACAAAGCGCTCGTGGCTATTTGGGAATGTATCGGTGCGGCCAACAAATACATCGACTACGTCTCCCCGTGGAACCTGGCCAAAGATGAGCGGCTGCTGCCCCGGCTTCAGACTGTGGTGAGAACTCTTCTGGAGGTGAACAGGGTGGTTGCCGTACTGATTTCTCCTTTCATGCCTCTTACTTCAGAAAAGATGCTGGAGCGGCTTGCTATCGGGAAAACTGCGGCCGATCTGAGGCTTGCCGAGGATACAGTATGGGGATCTCTGCAGGAAGGCGCAAAAGTATCCAAAGGAGAATCGCTGTTTCCACGGATCGAAGCGCCGGGGAAAAAGCTACCAAAAGAAGCTAAACAGGGTGCTGGAAAGTCCGCCGGCGGTGACGTGAGCCCAATGCCCAAAGAGGAAATAAAATCGAAAGGCGATGCGCCCTCTGCGCCAATGGATGAGGGCCTGATCGATATAGACCTTTTCCGCCAGGTCGACCTGCGGGTCGGTCTTATCAAAAAGGCTGAGAAAGTCCCGCAATCCGAAAAACTGGTGAAACTCATCGTCGATATCGGGGAAGAGCGGCAGATCGTGGCTGGAATAGCCAAAACGCACTCACCCGAGGACCTCGTCGGAAAGCAGGTGGTGCTCGTGGCAAATCTCAAGCCGGCAAAACTGATGGGAATTGAATCTCACGGAATGATCCTTGCCGTCCGTGACGGGCAGGACCTCAAACTGGTCGTTCCCGAGCAGAATGTGTCGCCCGGCGGAAAGATTTCGTAGTAGGCTATTAGGCTGAAGGGGTTTAGGTACTGGCTTTGATTTTAGATTTTAGATTTTAGATTTTTAAAATCTGCAATCTCCAATCTGCAATCTGCAATTTTTTACCTTCAGTCTTTCTTTTGCTTCAGCCTGCGGTTGCTTCAGCCGGGCGGTTTCATAATACTTGTAAAGGTGGTCTATGAAATATTCCCCCAAATCCATCGAAAAAAAATGGCAGCAATACTGGGATAAGGCCCTGGTTTTCAAGGTCGATGAGGACCGGGGCAGGGAAAAATATTATCTGCTGGAGATGTTTCCATACCCTTCGGGCCGCATACATATGGGACACGTGCGCAACTACACCATAGGCGATGTGGTTGCCCGCTTCATGCGGATGCTGGGCTATAACGTGCTTCACCCGATGGGCTGGGATGCCTTCGGAATGCCTGCAGAAAATGCCGCGATAAAGGCCGGGACCCACCCGGCGAAATGGACTTACGACAATATAGACTACATGCGAAACCAGTTGAAGCAACTGGGATTTTCGTATGACTGGTCGAGGGAAATTGCTACGTGCGATCCGGGCTATTACAGGTGGGAGCAGCTCTTTTTCCTCAAAATGTATGAACGGGGTCTGGCCTACAGAAAGAGTTCCTACGTGAACTGGTGCTCAGGATGTCAAACGGTTCTGGCAAACGAGCAGGTGGAAGCCGGCGCCTGCTGGCGCTGCGACACCCCGGTCGTGCAAAAGGAGATGGAGCAGTGGTTTTTTAAGATCACTCACTATATCGGCGAACTCCTCGACAATACATACAACATGCCCGGCTGGCCCGAGCGCGTGCTTGTCATGCAGCAAAACTGGATCGGAAAGAGCACCGGAAGCATGTTACTCTTCCCTCTCGAATCGGGGGAGGGAAAGATCGAGGTTTTCACTACCCGCGCAGATACCCTTTTCGGGGCTACCTTCCTGAGCCTGGCCCCCGAACATCCCCTGGTCGACAAGCTGTGCGGCGGAAAACCGCAGGAGGCCGCGGTGCTCGATTTTGTCGAAAAGACAAAACAGTCGAAGCGAAACGAGCGCGAAGCCGATCAGCTCGAAAAAGAGGGTGTGTTTACAGGAAGCTGGTGCATAAACCCGGTCACAGGCAAAAAGATCCCGATTTATGTGGCCAATTTCGTACTGATGGCCTACGGCACGGGCGCGGTAATGGCTGTGCCGGCCCATGACCAGCGCGATTTCGAGTTTGCAAAAAAATACGGTCTGCCCATTGATGTAGTCATAAGACCCACAGGGGCGGACAAAGCTTCTCTCACACAAGATCTCACACATGCTTTGGAAGATGACGGCGTCCTGGTTGATTCCGGAGAGTTTACAGGAATGGAGTCGGCCGGGGCCCGGATCGCGATAACCGAGGCCCTGGCAAAAAGAGGGCTTGCGGAACTGACCGTGCAGTACCGGCTACGCGATTGGGGAATTTCCCGCCAGCGCTACTGGGGCACGCCCATTCCGATCATTTACTGCGAAAAATGCGGTGTTGTGCCTGTCCCCGAGCACGACCTGCCGGTAATGCTTCCACTCGACGTCGAGCTTTTGGAAAACGGCGGCA
>OMOE01000108.1:14129-33846 GCA_900290365.1 Syntrophobacter sp. SbD1
CCTGCCGGTAATGCTTCCACTCGACGTCGAGCTTTTGGAAAACGGCGGCTCGCCCCTGCCTGTTCACAAGCCTTTCTACTCTGCCGCCTGCCCGAAATGCGGGGGCGAAGGGCGGCGTGAGACCGATACAATGGATACCTTCGTGGAATCCTCATGGTACTTTGCCCGATACGCCTGTCCAGGCTTCGACCAGGGGCCGCTGAACAGGGAACAAGTCCGGTACTGGATGCCGGTTGACCAGTACATCGGCGGAATAGAACACGCCGTCTTGCATCTGCTCTATTCCAGATTTTTTGTAAAAGTCCTTCGCGACATGGGGTATCTCGAGGTCGATGAACCTTTCCGGAACCTTCTGACCCAGGGTATGGTAATAAAAGACGGCTTCAAAATGAGTAAGTCAAAAGGAAACGTGGTTGACCCGGATGAAATGATCAAGGCATATGGAGCGGATACTGTTCGCCTCTTCTGCCTGTTCGCCTCACCGCCTGAAAAGGACCTCGATTGGAGCGAACAGGGTGTCGAGGGTTCTTTCCGGTTTCTCTCCAGGGTGTGGCGGCTGGTTACCGAAAACCTGAAGGATCTCAAGTCCGTTGAGCCCTACCGGGGCGTGGGGGCACTGACCGGAGACCTCGGCCAACTACGCCGCAAGACGCATCAGACTATAAAGAAGGTTACCGAAGATATTCGCGAAAGGTTCCATTTTAACACGGCTATCGCCGCCGTTATGGAACTTGTGAACCTGATATACCAAGTGCTCGACAACAGGCCGGATGGTCCCATATTATGGCCGGTCCTCCGGGAAGCTGTCGAAGCGGTAATAGTTGTCTCATCGCCCATGGTTCCGCACATTTGCGAAGAACTCTGGAAAATCCTCGGCCATGAAGAGCTTCTTTTGAATATTGCCTGGCCCAAATGGGACGGCCAGGCCCTCGAAGCCGAGGAAATGCTCATTGTCGTACAGATAAACGGCAAGCTTCGAAGCAGGATAACCGTTCCCGTGGACGCCACCAATGAGGAATTGGAAAACATATCTCTAAACGACCCAAGGGTCAGTGACTTCATTGAAGGAAAACAGGTCAGGAAGGTGGTCGTTGTGCCAAAGAAGCTGATTAATATTGTCGTTTAGAAGACAGGGTCCGGAGTGCTCGCCATGATTGGAAGAAATTTTCAACGGATATTGTTAGTAAGCGTTATGTTTTTTTGCCTTGCCGCATGCGGTTATCACTTTTCCGGTGAAGGCGAGGGGCCTAAACCGGGACTTAGGTGTATCGCCATTCCGGTATTCGAAAACAAAACGTCCGAGCCCAACGCCGGGGCGCTTTTTGCCGGTGCACTGAGAGAAGAATTTATGCGCAAGGGCACAATGAGGGTGGTCCCGGTAGATGATGCTGAAGCAGTATTCAAAGGGACCATCAAGAGCATCTCTGTTGTGCCGATTGCGCATTTTGCCGTTAGTGTTGTATCGCAACGCTTTACAGTGGAAAACGAACTCTTCATAACTCTTGATATTCTATGCGAGGATAAGAAGACACACAAAGTACTCTGGCACGACCCGGGCTTCACTTTTTTCAAAGTTTACACGGTGAACAATGCGCTTAATCCCGACCCGATCAGCGGTTTCGAAAACAGGGAGGACGCGCTCCGGTTTCTTTCCCAGGAGATGTCCACGCGCATCCATGACAGGTTTCTGAGCAACTTCTGATGAACTCCGAAGATTTCACCAAAGTACTGGATAGCGGCAAGATAGACCCGGTATATCTCTTCGTGGGGAAGTCCACTTTCCTCATGGAGGAAGCATGGAAGAAACTGCTTTCCAGCGTGCTCTCCAAGGGCGGCAAAAATTTCAACGGCGAACGGGTTCAGGCAAGGGAAACAGAAGCAGGGGATGTGATCGAAACACTTGCCACCACGCCCATGTTCGGAGGACGGAGACTGCTCATGGTAGACAATGTCGAAGCCTGGGCAAAGGCCGACCGTGCCGCCATGGAGTCTTTCGTGGGGAGAATTCCTCCCTCTGCGTGTCTCATCATGACCGCTCCGGACAGAAAAAGCATCGAAGGACTTGCTAAAGCGGTGGAAGCAAAAGGCAAGATCGTCCAGTTTCGGTCTACCGGAGACAAGGAAGCCCCGCGATGGCTGATCGAGCGAGGAAAACAACTGGGGAAAATCCTTTCGCACAGGGCGGCGTTTGTCCTTGTTGAGATGGTCGGCGCTGATTTTCAGGCCCTTGCATCCGAGTTGGACAAGATTTGCACCTTCGTTGGCGATGCTGACAGGATCGAGGCTGAAGACATTGTCGAAGCCGCTTGCTCTCAGAGAAGTTTCTCCGCGTTCGATATGCTCGATTACATCAAGGCGCAGCAGGCTGACAAAGCGGCAAGTTCCCTGAGAAGCATGATTCTCGCCGGTGAGGTCCCTTTGAAGATCCTGTCGACTCTGGCCTGGCAGATTCGTTTGGTGTGGCAGGTTAAAGATGGTCTGAGGCAGGGCATATCGGAAGCTGAACTGGCTAAACGGATGGGATCTCACCCCTTCGCGGTCAAAAAGGCGCGGGAGCAAGCCGTTCGTTTTTCTGAGGCGGACCTGCGCAAGGCGATCGAGGCTATTGGTCAAACCGATATTGCCATCAAGAGCACCGGGGTTTCCCCTGAGCTTTTGCTCGAAGACCTGGTGTTCGGTCTTTGCTTCGACAGCAAAAAGACATAAGAGCACGTCCTGAAGACTCGGTATATTCTTCGACAAGCGAATAGCGCCATCCCCGGGTCTAAATGATTTTCCCCGCCTATCGTCTCAAACCAAGGGAACTTGACAGGATTAAAGCCCTCTTCATGGTTGTGGGTGTCTCGGCGGGACAGGGGNNGACAGGATTAAAGCCCTCTTCATGGTTGTGGGTGTCTCGGCGGGACAGGGGTGCTCCGGTGAAATATCGGCGATTGGGCGTCGTGGAGTGGTCCGGATAAATCGTTATTCTGGCGCGAAGCGCAAAGGGCCGGCGATAAGGCGGCAGAAAATATGGAGTGGAAAGTCTTTGACCCCTTTGCCCATTTTATAACTTCCCGCGCTGCCTGCTCTGCGCCGGCGATTTATGCGGCCCGGAAATTAAAGAGCATTGACCCTGCGCGTCAGGCGGGAAATTTTTCGTGAGGCTGTATTCCTATGGATAACCCCTTTGGAGGCGGTTTTTGCAATCACGGAAACCGCCGTTTTCAACGCTTCGGCAATCTTCTCGGTAGACTTGGCTGCGATGACGTCCTCGAGGCCCCTTACCACGTTTTTCATTCTGGTCTTGCGGGAGCGGTTTCGCACACGCTGCTCCTCGCCTTGTCTTGCCCTCTTGATAGCTGATTTATGATTGGCCAAACCAAACCTCCCAGGATTCAATTCTCTTAAATTATTTTGTTCTTAACGGTTAAATCTGCAAAAAAGTCTATATACACCCTATAGAGAAAAGATGTCAAGCCCCGGATTTCAGATTCATGGCGAAGGAGCAGGGGGCAAGAAGAAGGTGTTTCTTCCCGCTTCACGCTTCCTGCTTGACTCTTCCCGCTCTCCGCTTCACGCTTCCCGCCTCCTGCTTCAAGCTCTCCCTTTCGGCTATTGTGGTTTTCACTTCGTCCACGAATTTCTTGAGCTCTTCGCCCTCAATTGATTCTTTTTCAAGCAGTATCCTGGCCAGCTTCTCGAGCATACTGCGTTGATCGGTGAGAATCTTCCGCGCCTCGATGTGCGTTTCCTCGATTATGCCGGAAATCTCCTCATCGATCTGCTGGGCGGTCTTTTCGCTAAACTCCCTCTCTCTTCCGCCAAGCCCAAGGTCGAGATGCGCGGAGCGCGGTTCGCTGACATAGGTGAGCGGGCCAAGCTTCTCGCTCATTCCGTATTCCATGATCATGCTGCGCGCGATGTCCGTTGCCCGCTGAAGATCGTTTTGAGCCCCAGTTGATATGTCGCCGAAAATTATTTCCTCTGAAACCCTGCCGCCCAGCAGCACCTTGAGTCTGGCGAGCAGCTCAAAGCGTGTCATGAGGTACCGGTCTTCGGTTGGAAGCTGCTGTGTGTACCCCAGAGCGGCGATGCCGCGTGGGATAATCGAGATTTTGCTGACCGGATCGGTGTTGGGCAGTACCATCGCCACCAGCGCATGGCCCGATTCATGGTATGCGACGATTTCTTTTTCTTTGGGATTCATCGCCCTGTTTCTTTTTTCCAGCCCGCCTATTATTCGGTCGGCAGCCTCTTGAAAGTCTGCCATTGTAACATCTTCGCGGTTGCGCCTGGCGGCAATCAAAGCCGCCTCGTTGATCAGGTTGGCAAGATCGGCGCCCACAAAACCAGGCGTCATCGCCGCTATTTTCTTAAGATCCAGTTTGACTGCTCTTGCATGAACACGCAAAATTGCTTCCCTGCCCCGAATGTCGGGCTTATCGATTGCAACGTGCCGGTCGAAGCGGCCGGGCCGCAGCAATGCCGGATCAAGTATTTCAGGCCGGTTCGTCGCAGCCATTATGATTACACCGGCCCTCGTGTCGAAACCGTCCATCTCAACGAGCAGTTGGTTCAATGTCTGTTCCCTCTCGTCATGACCTCCGATAGGATTGAGCCCGCGCGCCTTTCCCAGGGCATCCAACTCGTCCACAAAAATGATGCATGGAGCGTGGTCTTTGGCCTGACCGAATAGATCGCGTACACGCGCGGCGCCTACTCCAACAAACATCTCGACAAACTCCGAACCGCTCATGCTGAAGAAAGGCACTCCGGCTTCTCCAGCTACCGCACGCGCCAGCAGGGTCTTGCCGGTCCCCGGCGCCCCCAAAAGCAGGACCCCCTTGGGGATTCTGCCCCCAAGCCTTTGGAACTTTCCAGGGTCTCTCAAGAATTCAACTATTTCCTCAAGTTCGGCCTTTGCCTCGTCTATGCCGGCCACATCATCGAAAGATACGCCGATCTCTTTTTCGGCGTAGATCTTTACCTTCGCTTTGCCAACCGATAGCACTCCCTGAGGCCCGCCTCCCATCCGACGCATCAGAAAACTCCAGAAGAAGAAAAATATAGCCAGCGGCAGCAGCCAGGAAATCATTACGCCGATCCACTTGTTGTCGGCGGAGCCGCTGTATTTTATCTTCTGCGCTTCGAGGTCTTTTACCAGATCCGGATCTTCGACCCTTATGGCGCTGACCGTTCTGTTTGGTTCTTTGGCCTCTTTGAGAGTACCCGTGACTCTATCTGTGCCGATGGTTACCGACTCTAGTTTCCCGGTTTTGATCAGTTCCTTGAATTCGGAATAGGTGACTATGTTTGTTTGCTGTTCGGTCAAAAACGTCTGAAACCACATAATCACAAGCAGTGCCACGATGAAGTACCAGATTGAAAAATGCACCTTCCGCTGATCCGGTTTTCGATCTCCACCTCCTGACGGCCCTCTGAGACTATTCATAAATTTATTCAGTGGGTCTTTCTTTTCGTTCGCCATGTCTTTGAGTCCCTTTCTATTGACGGCTGGGAGAAAAGCCCTCGACGTTTGCCGGGGGCCATTCTCCGCTAAGGAAAACCTTGTCCCCCGAAATCTTTCCGGATTAAGCTCTTAAAATATATTACACCTCAGGGCCTGTGCAATCCGATATATAGAATTAAATACGTTCGGGCGAAAAGATGAGCCCGGTTTCATGGTCTTTAAAGCGGTTCGCTTTGTATTAATTTGCTTGCACTCGTGAATCGCCATATTAATATATATACTTTTCACCACCAATTGACCGTATGAGGAGGCTCCTGATGAGAACGAGCAGAAAACTCGAGGTCGCTGTGATCTCTTTTTTGATTTTCACCCTTTCAAGTTCTCCGCTGATGTTGGGCAAGTCGCGATTCAACCTTGCCTTTGCCGCCGATGAACAAAACCTTGAACCTGAAGGGGCCCCGGCAGCGCCAACAATCAATGACCCGCATGAACAGTTCAACAGAGGGGTTTTTGAGTTTAACGACCGGCTCTATTTCTACGCACTCAAGCCCGCGGCCGTGCTTTATTCAGTACTTTTGCCCAAGGGCTTTCGCGAGGCGATCCAACGCGGATTCCACAATGTCGTTTTCCCATGCCGCTGGGTCAATCTTACGCTTCAGGGAAAATCAGACAAAGCGGTAAACGAAACACTGCGCTTCCTTATAAATTCGACTCTGGGTCTGGCCGGCTTATTCGATTTCGCCCAAACCCAGTTTGGACTCGAAAACCACGAGGCGGATTTCGGTCAAACTCTTGCTCTTTGGGGAGTTGGGCCTGGTGATTTCCTGATGCTTCCGATTCTGGGTCCTTCAGATCCCAGAGACCTTTTCGGCTATGGAGTGGATACGGTGATGGATCCGCTATTCTGGTTGCCCGTTGATTGGTGGATTACTTTTTCCGCACAGTCCGGAAAGTTCATAAATGCGGCTTCACTGCGTATTGGTCAATACGAGGAGCTAAAACAAGCTTCACTCGACCCGTATATAGGAATGAGAGATGCCTATATCCAGTATAGGGAGCACCTGGTGACAAAATAGCTCCAGGGAGGAACAGGAAAATATGATGGTCCCTTGTTCCTTACGCAGCATGTGTTTGCCGTTGATTTTTGTCCTCGGGATCTTTAGAATGTGCCGATCTGTGACTTGAGGTCGGTATTTGGGGTTTGCCTGGAAATCGGTCTTTCGCCTTAGCAAGACGTTTCCGAAAGTTGCTCCAATAGCGCACCTGGCTGAATTCTTTTTATTGAGTGAGCCTCTTGCAAAACTCAATAAGACCGTCACCCCGGCGGAAGGCCGGGGTCCAGAAACGTTTGAAGATCCTGTATTCCGGCCTCAAGATCGACCGTGGCCATTGGGTTGCGGCCGGGTTGTCAAACGCCGGAATGACGATGCAGGCATTTTGCAAGAGGCTCAAGTGAAAGGAAAATTTGTAATGTCGGAAGGTCGAGTAAAGTGGTTCAACGAGCAAAAAGGTTATGGCTTTATCGAAGTAAATGGCGGACCGGATATTTTCGTTCATTTTAGCGCCATCGAAGGCTCGGGATTCAAAACCCTGAGTGAAGGCCAGGAATTGGTATTCGAGATTGAAAAGGGACAGAAGGGGCCGCAGGCGGTCAATGTCAAAAAAGCCTGAGAGGTGACGTGAAGCTAATCGGCGCAAGCCGATTTGACTGAGCTTTGTGACGGGCCGGTTTCCTGCCGGCCTTTTTTACGTGGAAACAAATGCCACACCTGCCTGCCTGCACTCTTCAAGAGCCGTAGGATGGCTCCGTACGGCTCCCTTTTCATCCAGTTGCCGAAAAAAGAGTTCGCCCGAATATTCCACGTCGATCGCATCGAAGAAATACCTTACGGTCAGGGCAGGGCAATCAAAGAGCCTTTTGCCGCGAGTGGCCCCGGCGCACAGGAAAAATCCCTTCCTGTCCGGGGGTGTGATCGGGGCCAGATCCTCTGCTTTTCTCTTATACTTGCGCATATACGGCGCCTGGCTGCGGTCCACGAGCAGCTTGGTCTGGCCGGCAAGTGCGTAAAAATATATGGGGCTTGCAATAACGATCCTGTCTGCCCTATCCATCAAGGGGTAGACCTTCTGCATATCATCCTGCTGGATGCAAACTCCATGTTCATCACAGTACCCGCAGGACTGACAGCCTGAAATCCTGAGGTCCCTGACGTAGATCCTCTCCAGTTCAACATCGGTGGCCGACATGGCTCCATCAAGAAAACTGGCCATCATAAGATCCGTGTTGCCGTCCTTGCGCGGTGATCCGAATATTGCCAGCAAAAGCATATTAATCTCCTGTCACAGCTCGGTTTTGATCTTCTCGAGAATCTTGCCCAACTCCTCCTGGGAGCAAGGTTTGCCCGGCCACAAACTTAAAAAGTTGTCCCTGGCAAAGCGCGGAATCAGGTGGAAATGAATATGGTCCACAAGCTGTCCCGCGGCACGGTGATTATTCTGTAAAAGATTCAAACCCGATGCTTTTACAGCGTTGCGGATGGCCGTCGCAACCATTTGAGACGCCATCGCGCAGGCATGAAGGTCGTCTTTGGAAATTTCGAACAGAGTCGCGTAATGCTTCTTTGGAAGAACAAGCGTGTGCCCCGCGTTGATCGGATTAATATCGAGAAAACTGATCACGCGCTCATCTTCGTAAACTTTCGCGCATGGAAGCTCCCCCCTTATTATGCGGCAAAAAATACAGTCGGCCATTTCAGGTCTCCAGATGCCTTATCCACCCGAATATATCTTCTCTTTCGCCATACTGGATGCCGAGGATTTCGTCGTAGAGTTTCTGCGCCCACTCGCCAACCGTTGCGTCGGAAATTTTGTATTCCCGGCCACGGTAAGAAATTTCGCCAACGGGCGAAATTACCGCTGCCGTCCCGGAGGCAAACATCTCCTTGAGTTCACCTGACTTGGCGGTCTCGATTACCTCATCGATGGAAATCTGACGTTCGGTAACCTTGATCCCCCAATGCCTGGCGAGTTGAATCACGGAATCGCGGGTAACCCCGGGCAAGATCGAACCGCCAAGCGGCGGGGTTATAAGTTCCTGGCCGATCCTGAAGAAAATGTTGCTTGTTCCCACTTCCTCAACATAGCGCCGCTCGATGGCGTCAAGCCAAAGCACCTGGGTGAAGCCCTTTTCTTTGGCGATTTCCGCCGCGAAGAGGCTCGAGGCATAGTTTGCCATCGTCTTGGCCTCTCCAACCCCACCCCGGACAGTCCGGACGTATTCCTCGGAGACATAAATCCTTACAGGGTTGAACCCTTCCGAATAATAGGCGGCTACCGGCCCGGTGATTATATAATAAAGATATTCGCCGGCGGGGCGCACGCCCAGGTGAGGTTCGGTCGCGATCATAGTCGGCCTGACATAAAGTGAGGAGCCAACGCTGTGCGGGACCCAGTCCTTTTCCAGCTCAATGAGTTGTTCGGCAGCCCGCATTTGGAAGGCGGGGTCGATCTCGGGCATGCACATCCTGCGCGCTGAACGGTTAAGGCGTTCCCAGTTTTGTTCGGGGCGGAAGAGGCAAATATTGTCATTGGGCCACCTGTAAGCCTTCAGGCCTTCGAATATCCCTTGTCCGTAATGGAGCACCATTGCGGCCGGGTCCATTTCCAGCATATGGTAAGGGACAATCCTGGGATTTTGCCAGCCCTTCCCCTTCGTAAAATCCATCATGAACATGTGGTCGCTGAAAACTCGGCCGAAAACCAGGTTTTTTTCATCTGCAGGTTTTGGGCGCCTTTTCGTCGGATCAAGGGGATGAACGGAAATGTCCATCTGGATACCTCCTAATTAGTCGTCAGTCTTCAGCCACTGTTTTACTATTGCAGCCCAAAATGAGGGGAACGCAGATAGCGGCTTATCTGTTTGCTGTAAAACTGGATAGCGGCATGGCTTTGCTTTCCAGGGTGCAGTTGCTCCTCGTCTTCTTTATCTCCGCCCATGCCCTTGATAATTATGCTCTTTTCTATATAAAGCTTCAGGGCGTTATCAAATATTATCTTCGATACGCACTCGGGCCTCTCTACGAGCCCCAACTTGAGGGCTTTGTGGCCAAGGCCGAATATCTTCTTGATGAAATCCTTTTCTGAAAAGCCGTTTTTCTGAAGATAACGCAAACCGCGCAGCACCAGCCAGTAACCCTCGAAATAGTTCCGCAGCAGTCCATGAAAAGCATGTGAGGCCCGAAGACCCTTGTGAGCTAAGATGAAAGGCTGGTCACCTTCGCCGACGCGGTGCAGGAACCCAAGGTCCTCGAAGACCTGGAGCACTTCCCGCACGAGCTTTTTGTCACTTAGTTCATTGTCATAAACGAACTCGAATTTAAAGAAGTTTTTTGTGAAAGTTACATCTTCGAGCACCTGACTCACACTGAAGCGGAAAGTCTGCTGAGAAAGGATCGAAGTCGAGACATAGGCCGCCGGAAGCAGGAAATGGATGATGTTGTTCTTGTAATATTCAAGGGCCAGCCGCTTACTGTCGTCGATAGTGAAAACTTCTTCTTCCAGACCGCCGTCTTCATCCTTTAGTTTGCCGATGAGTTTACTGCGCTCCATATAGCGGAGCGAATCCTGAAGGCTTGCACCCAGGTTTTTTACGGTCTTTGCGAGCCCAACCCCGCGAGCTGCTATGAAATCGTGAAATATCTGCGATATTTCCAGAAACTCGGCTTTGGAAACACCGTGCCGGGCCTGCGCCAGAAGGGCGGAAGCCGCCAGGGCGTGAGCCGTAACCATGGATTCCTGGTTTATACAGTTTATGAGCCGATAGGCAAAATTACGGTACATCGCATGCCTCTCTTTGGGCTGCATACCGCCAAGGTCATGGTTGTTGCTCTCAAGATAGCTCCTGAGGGAAATAGGTTCGGCAAATTTGATGTACGCACGCCCGTATCGTTTCCGCAGGACCCGCCGCAGGCCCATGAGTTGACCAAAGTTTTCCTTCTCCTTAGCCCCCCCTGTAATCTCCTTGAGATAGGATTCCACCTCGGGAATGCGATCGTAGCATATGGAAGTGGGCACGAAGACCAGGTCGTCGCAAAACCCTTCCTCGACGGCCTGGATGAGGATGGCCAGCAGCCCCAGCTTTGGCAGGACGAGCTTCCCCGTTCGGCTGCGGCCCCCTTCTATGAAGAATTCCATGTTGTGGCCCAGTTGGACCATTGTCTTGACGTAGAGCGCGAAGACCTCGGCGTAGAACTTCAGTCCCTTGAATGCGCGGCGTATGAAAAAGGCCCCACCCATGCGAAAAATCGCTCCAAGAGGCCAGAAGGCGAGGTTCTTTCCCGCCGCTATGAAAGGAGCGTAGAGATTGTTGCTGTAAAGAAGCTGAGAAAGCAGGAGATAGTCCATGTGGCTTTTATGGCATGGAACATAGACAAGCGTGTGGTGGCGAGCTGCTCGCTTGACTTTCTGCAGACTTTCGGAATCGAGGTCGACGCCGTCGAAAACATTGTTCCAGACCCAGTTAAAGAACTTTGCCGCAATCTGAATGAAAGTGACGTTATAGTTGGCTGCTATCTCTTCGAGGTAGGCGTCAGCCTCCATCCGGACTCTCCAGATTTCCTGCGAGGAGGCGCGGGCACGCCGCCGCATAAGGGCCTCAAGCCTTGGATGATGCAGGATGATCTCCTTCATCTCCAGCTTGCTCTTGATGATCGGGCCGACAACGGCCCTTTTTATTTCATCGACCGAGTCGATCAGAACGCGGCGAAGCTCGAAAATCTGTTGGCGTTTTTGCCAGAGGTCTTCGGGCAAATCGGGCAAAATTTCCGCTACATTCAGCGGCTCCCCTGTCTCCATTACCGCATTGGGATTACCTCTGATAAACGAAATCATCTTGCGTAAAAAACCGAAAGGTTTCTTCTGGCCCAAAAAGAGCTCCAGAGGCGCCCATCTCTGGCGTCCCTCCGGACGCCTGCTGTAAAGAAGAACCAGGGGCACGATGAAAATCGGCCGCTCACATGTTTTCTGGATATCTAACAGATGCTCCAACGGGTCGTTTCCGACAAGAACCGTGCTTCGATAATAGCCCCTCTTGCCGATAAGAGAGAGTAGACCCGATTCGCCTCCCTTGATCTTTCCTGCGTAGTAGCCCCCGGCGTAGGGGTCCGGGAAACAGCCGTTACGCAAAAGATGTACGAAATGGTGCACAAGGGTCTTGAACGCATACCATCGGGGCTGCCAAATATAGGGGTGGTGGTCGAACATGAATACAGGCGACGGCAGACCCAATTGATGCAACCGCATGCTGACATAGACAAAATCGATCTGCGACGATTCTTTCATCGCGTAGACTATGATGCCCTTGGCGGACAGTTCCTCGATCGCTTTCAACTGGTCTTCGGGAACGGTGACATGGCGCACCATTCTCTCGAACCATTTCTGGAACGGAAATCGAGGTTTCGTATCTATCGAATGCCCGTAAGGGTCCCTGCGGAACATCTCTGAGGTTTTCGAACCAATTTGTTTCAGCCAGTAAACCACGATCTGTGAGTCTTCCTCCTGCACCATGACTTTTTGCGAACCAGTTTCCATCCGGGAAGGGTCCTTTTCCGTCCTGGCGGCGTCAATCTTCGGGTTTGCTTGTGCGGCGTACCCCTCACGGGGTCCGGCTAAATGGGTCGAACATGGTTCCACGCTCCTCCGATGCTCATGGGGCGCGGCGAGGGCCGACCCAGGTACGCCTCCGCGCAAACCCTCGATTTCCTTGCCATGACGAAAAATGCCTCCTTTTCGAATTGGAAACTGTAAGTGTCACATCCGCAGTTTCCGGATGGACACGAACTAGGTAGACTAACAAAACTAGCGCTCAAAACCAATAATAAAGCAGTGGCCGGTGGTCAGTCGTCAGTCGTTAGAAAAAACCCACTTCTCAAATAATAAAGCGGTGGCCGGCGGGCGGGGCTCAGTCGGCGGAAAAACCCTTTTCCTGGCCACCGGCCACCGGCCACTGGCCACTGGCCATTGAACCCCCGCCGTTCCAGGGTGCAAAGCGGGTAAGAAGCATAATGCCGGGAATAGCGGCAAGTATGCTCAAGGAGAAAAAAATGGGCCATCCCAGGGCCTGGGCGGCAACCCCGGTCGGCGCTCCCGCAAAGATCCTGCCCACCGCCATGAAACTGGTCAGCAGAGCATACTGCGTTGCCGTAAAACGTTTGTCGCAAAGACTCATCATGAAGGCGATGAAGGCCGCATCTCCCATACCGACGCATATGTTCTCGATCCCGATTGCGGCAATCATCGCGGGGTAGCTTTTTCCGATCAGGGCAAGGACCGTAAACGAGAAATTGGAAAAGGCCTGCATGAAACCGAAAACCCAAAGGGAGCGGTTTATGCCTATTCTGGCAACGATACTGCCGCCCACCAGGGTCCCTAAAATCGTGCTGATCAGCCCTAAAACCTTGTTTGCCATGCCGACGTCTGAACGGCTGAAGCCAATGTCGAGCAAAAATGGGGTGGTCATCGCCCCGGCTATGACGTTTCCCAGTTTGTAAATTAATATGAAAAACAGCATTTCGACCGCCCCCGAACGTTTGAAATACCCGGCCAACGGGCCCCAGATCGCCTCTTTGAGGCTTTTGGGGGGGATGACCCTGATTTCAGGCTCGGGTGCTGCGAGCGTAAAAAGAGTGTTCACGAGCATTACGCCGGCCATCAGCGTATAAACTGTGCGCCAGGGAACATGATCGGACAAAATGAGTGCAAGTGCCCCGGAGATCAGAAGCGCCAACCTGTAGCCAACTACCGCTGTAGCGGCCCCCGGGCCCAGTTCTGTTGCATGCAGGACATCAGCCCGGTAGGCATCGATCGCAATGTCCTGGCTGGCGCTCAAAAAAGCGGTAACCATGGCCGCAAATGCCACCAGAGCAGGGAAAGAAGCGGGTGAGCAATACCCGAGAGAGAAGATCGCCAAAGCGAGCAGGACCTGAAGTGAAACGATCCAACCGCGCCTCCTTCCAAACCACGGGGGACTGTACCGGTCCATGAGCGGCGCCCAGAAAACTTTCAGGGCATAGGGCAAGCCGACCAGAGAAAAGGCGCCTACAACTTTCAGATCGACTTTTTCGGTGACCAGCCAGGCCTGAAGCGTCGAAGCGGTGAGGGCAAGGGGAAACCCCGAGGAAAAACCCAGTCCCACCAGGCTCAAGACACGCCTGTTGCCGTAAATTTTCAACCAGTTGCTCATTGCCGCTTAAATCCGAAATCCGATTGACTATGCGGCCTCCGTATGGTCACGAAGAACACGATCGACAACCCGGCCGCATTCCGCCAGCCTGTTCGAGGGGCCACGGTCGATCTTGAGGAGACACGAAGAGCCACGAAGAAACATAAGAAAAGATAAATTAGTATCTCATGACCCCCTTGGGACACTCTGAAACCATCAAAAGGCGCGCAGCCCCCATTTTCGTCATTCCGGCATCGCTTTTGGGCCGAAATCCAGTGACTTTTCGAGACAGACAGACATTCGTGCGTCCCGGGCCGAAACAGTGTTCGGTAATGAAGATGGCCAAGACCTCCAAGAAATCTCTTGCCGGGAACGCGCGAATGTCGGATTGAAATTACAAAACCCTCGGCAATTTATCTGATAGGGATGGCCGGGACAATCAAAATCGAGAACAGTTATGAGTTTTGAGTTTTCAGCTTCATGTTAATTGATTCCTCAATGATCTTGGAGTACATGAAGTTTTGGCGAATTCCGGTCCTAAATGCTTGCAGGCGCATAATACGGTGCTCATGCAGAGAGGTGTCAGAATAGCAGGATGGCAAAACAAAAGAAAAAGTTGTCTCCCGCCCAAAAGGCGACAAAGAAAAAGAGGCAGCGGGAATACATGACCGTTTTCATAAACGGCAAGCAAAAGCGCGTTAAGAGACCTCCCACAGTCGATGGGATGGATGTGGATGAATTCATTAAGAACAATGCCGACCCGATTTGGCTTCACCAGAATGAAATGTGGGAAGATATGGACTGAGGAGAGATATGGGAAAAAGCTACCAGGCGGATGTGGCAATAGCCGGCGCCGGGTTGGCGGGAATCGTCACCGCTTACGAATTGCTGGAGCGTGGCAGGAAAGTTCTGCTGATCGATAAGGACAAGCGGGAGAGATTCGGTGGTCTGGCCAAAGAATCTTTCGGTGGGGTGCATTTCATCGGGACACCGCACCAGAAGCGGCTGGGGATAAAGGATTCACCTGAACTTGCCTACCGTGATTGGCAAAGCTACGCCTGTTTTGGCGAGAACGATCATTGGCCCCGGGCCTGGGCCAAGTTTTACTGCGAACATTCCCTCGAATACATCTTCCATTTCCTGCAAGCAAAGAAGATTCAATTCCTGCCGCTCGTCAATTGGCCGGAACGCGGGTTGTTCAGGCCAGGTAATTCCGTGCCGCGCTGGCACATTGCCTGGGGCACCGGAGAGGAAATCATCCGGCGCTTCATCGACGCCCTGGAAGCGCACCCGCAACGCCAAAACCTGGAATTGCTGTTCGAGCACGAGGTAAACGGCATTGAGACGGCCGGCGGCCGCGTTGCAGGTGTGGTAGGGACAGAGCTGGCAAGTGGGATGGAATTTAAGGTCATGGGGGAGGTGGTGATTGCCTCCGGCGGCATCAGCGGCGGGGACCTGAGTAAAGTACGGGCCAATTGGTACGGCGAATGGGAAGGGCCGCCGCAGATTATGCTCAATGGCGCCCATCGCTATGGGGACGGCTTGCTCCATGACAAGGTCGCTGCGTTGGGGGGCAATCTTACCCATCTTGACAAACAGTGGCATTACGCCGCTGGAGTTCACCACCCTGCCCGGCGAAAGGCCGATGACGGATTGAGCTTGGTGCCGCCGCGATCCGCGTTGTGGATGAACGCCCTGGGAAAGCGGATCGGTCCACATCCGTTGATAAGTTATGCCGATACCCGCTGGCTGGTGGAAAACATTGTCCGGCAACCGGGGGGATACTCCTGGCAAGTGCTGAACTGGAAGATAGCCGCCAGGGAGCTGGCCGTGTCCGGAAGCGACTACATGACCGCTTTCACCACAAAGAGTAAGCCGCTGTTGTTAAAGCACCTGTTGTTTGGTAATAACGAGCTGGTGGAACGGCTGCTTCGGGAATGTCCGGAAGATTTTGTTGCTGCTGACAGTTTACCTGAACTGGTAGAGAAGATGAACGAACGGAGCCTGTTTGATCTGCGTGTCGACCTGTCCACTATGGAGCGCGACATCAGCGAGTACGATGCGACGATCGACCGGGGCCCGGCCTTCTTTAACGATGATCAGTTACGGCGCATCGCCAACAACCGGTCCTACCGCGGCGACCGTATTCGCACCTGCAAATTCCAAAAGATTCTGGATGCCAGGGCTCGCCCATTGATTGCCATCCGGGAATTCATCCTCTCCCGCAAAAGCCTCGGCGGAATTCAGACCGACCTGCGATGCAGGGTGCTGAACAGGGATGGCGTGCCGATCGACGGGCTTTATGCAGTCGGAGAAGCTGCCGGTTTCGGCGGTGGCGGGATTCACGGGCTCCGCTCCCTTGAAGGGACCTTTCTCGGCAGTTGCGTCCTTACCGGAAGGATTGCCGCTAATACCATTGCAGGCACATAGCGATGAAAGATTTTCGTAATGGAGACAACGCGGTTAAAGTCGGCGGAAAACGGAGCGGCGCCTGGCTGGTGCGCTACGCGCTGGAGCAATTGCCGGTATCGCATACCTTCGGTATTCCCGGCGTTCACAATACAGAAATCTATGATGAGCTCAGCAAATCGGCCACAATCCACCCGGTCCTCGTTACCCATGAGGTGGGCGCCGCGTTTATGGCCGACGCCATCAGCCGTTGTTCTGCCGGTGAGATCGGTACCCTGGTCATTGTGCCGGCGGCTGGGCTGACTCATGCCATGAGCGGCATCGGCGAAGCCTATCTCGATGGTATTCCTCTATTGGTGATTTCGGGCGGGATACGCACCGACATCGACTTCGGTTTTAAGCTGCACGAACTCGATCAGCACAAAATTCTGGCAGGCATCAGCAAGGGGAGCTGGCTGGTCAAGGAGCACCGTGACATAGTGCCGGCCATTTTTGCAGCTTATCACCGTGCCGTAAGCGGCATGCCGGGGCCGGTAGTGGTCGAGATCCCGGCTAATATTCAGCTTTTCCAGGGCGAAGTTGATGCACTGCCGGTATTCCGGCCCCATTCCCCTGCCATGGTGGAGGATGAGACGGCTTTTGACCAGGCTGTCGAACTGTTGGCCGAGGCCTTGAAACCCGGGATTTTTGTGGGATGGGGCGCAGTTGACGTCGCCCGGGAAACGGGCCGGATTGCCGAGTTGCTTGGCGCGCCGGTGGCGACCACACTCCAGGGAATGAGCGCCTTTCCCGGCAACCATCCCCTCCATACCGGTATGGGGTTCAGCCGCGCGGCGGTGCCTGCCGCGGAAAATGCCTTTAAGGAATGCGATTGCCTCCTGGCTGTCGGCGCCCGCTTTGGTGAAATTCCCACCGGCAGCTTTGGCTGTACCGTTCCGGAAGATCTCATTCATGTGGACGTGGACCCCGCCGCCTTCAACCGGAACTTCCCGGCAAAGGTGATGATTGCCGGCGATGCCCGAATAGTTGTACCGAGGCTTTTGGAAAAACTTGCGGAACGCCGGTTGCAAAACGATGAGCGGCGCCGGCTCGTGGTGAAACAGATTGTGGAGGATAAGAACGCTTACCGTGAAGAATGGTATAAACACCGGAACGACAGGGTCAATCCGGCGATGTTTTTTGACGAGTTGCGCAAACAGCTGGCCGATGATGCGATCCTGGTGGTGGATGACGGCAATCACACCTTTCTTGCAGCGGAACTATACGAAGTCCGCCGGGAACGCGCCTTCCTTTCCCCGACCGACTTCAACTGCATGGGGTACTGCATTCCCGCCGCCATCGGCGCCAAGCTGGTAAATCCAACCAGGCAGGTGGTTGGCATCGTGGGAGACGGCGCCTTTATGATGACCGGACTGGAGTTGCTCACGGCGGTCACTGAGCGCGCCGGCATCGCCTGCTTTGTCTTCTCCGACGGGGAGCTGTCCCAAGTCGCCCAGGGGCAGGAAGTAACGTATAATCGCAAAACGTGCACCCTGCTCGGCAAGCTCCGCCTGGACGGGATGGCTCTGGCTACGGGCGCCGGCTATGTTTCCATAGGCGGCAATTCACATATAGCCGGAGGCATACGGGCGGCCCTGGCGATGGCTGACGGGGGGCAGCCGGTAATCGTCGATGTCAATATCGATTATTCGAAACGAACCCGGTTTACCAAAGGGGTGGTGAAAACAGTGCTCAAGCGCTTTCCTGTCAGCGACCGTTTCCGCTTCATTGGCCGGGCGCTGGTACGTAAGGTAACCGGATGACCCGGGAGGGAATAGACCCGGCAGCGATCAAACCTGTGTTTGTGGCGCCAGGCATCGATGCAGGCGCGGAAGACCTGGTGTTTGAATTGACGGTTACGGATTCCGGAGGATTACAGGATAAGGCGAAAGTGGTCTCACGGTAGTCAGCGGTGTAAGAGTCTGCTCCGGACCTCGATTCCATAGCCGTCAACTTAAGCGAAAGAACTCGCAGTCATAATGGGTCAGGGGGGTCATTACACCTACAATCGTCGCAGACTTTAGTCCACCCCCACCTGTGTAATACATATACCTTTGGTTTCACTTTCTTTCTCATGACCCCCTTGTTTTCATCTCACTTCGTTTGAGTCGAGTTACTATCTTCAGGGAGAGGTAGGGGAGGATATTTGATGAAAGGTCCAATCACCACGACAACTTCCTGAACGTTGCTATCGGAAGGCGATTCTTCGCTTGTAGAACGAGATGAATAACATCTGATTTCCAAGAGGATCATCCTGTCATCTTTTGTCCATTTGGCTAGTAGTTGATACACCCTGGGAGATGCTGCGTACGTTTGATCGATGAAGCTTTGCCATGCCCTGTAACTCGATTCATAATGGTCTTCAGCGAACTGAACCCAGCCTAATGAGGCTAAATGATTGTCGTAGAAGGCGAGGACATCCTTCGACGGATATTTTAGGTGAACTTTATACTGTATCTGCCATACGTTATAAGGCTCAGTCGTTTGCGTGCGAATATCGACACTGCCAGGATATCTCAGGGACTCCTCACGTTTATATGGCTCCGAATGGCCTTCCTTCGAGTTTATCACGCTCGTTTCGGGACTTGGCGGTGGAGGTAGCGTGGCCGGACGTGTAATAACCACATCTACCTTCTCTATGTCATTATCTGGGTGCGACTGGTTGGCCATAGATTTGGACGAATAATACGCAGTTCTGAGGACAAGGATTACATCACCTTTCCTCCACTTTGAAATTAGTTGGTGCACCCAGGGAGACCCATCCTTCGTGCTGCCCATAAAGGTTTGCCAAGTTCCATGACGTGGATCATCATCAAACAAGCTCCAGCCCAGTGCTCGCAAATGTCCTTCATAAAAGGAGAAAACATCTCTCGACGGATAGGGCAGATTAACTTTGTAGGTAATTTGCCAATCGTGAAAAGGCCCGTTGATTTGGGGATGAATATCGTAACTGCCGGGATATCTCAGACATCTCTCGGCCTTATATGGATCTGGTTCAGCTGCGGCGTAGAGGAGAGTTACTCCGAAGAGCACATAAGTCATGATAATCGTAATCCGTATGATCGGCGATAACATAGTCGTGCCTTTCTCTGAGCTGACTAAACCTCCACAGCAGACGCAGAGGGCGCGGAGAAGACTTTGAGTGACTCCGCGCACAGGCGCGTCTATTTAATGGACGGTAGCCCGATAAGCCCTCCCGTACCGGGTTCGGCGCTCGAGTATCATAGTTTTGGGAAAATGAATCAATCATTTTGTCAACCCGCACGATATCAGAGCAAGATTGCAGTAGTTGCATTGCTCAAAGCAGAGCCGGTTACCGTCCCCACGGAGTTTCCGTCAACCGTTACATTCGAAATGCAATAGCCGAGGATGGTGGGTGTAAACGAGAAGGTATAATCGCCGCCACTGATGGCATTTAACGAACCGGAAGGCGAAACGTTTCCCCCGGTTCCCGCACCGGACGTAATGGTGTAGAACTGGTTTCCGGAGGTTTTCGACACCAGGTATACATCGGGTAGCCGGGGACCGTTGCCAGTCCCAAGCCCCCTTGGAACCGTGCATGCGACTTTCGCCGCACACGGCTCGAGCATCTCAAAAGG
>OMOE01000107.1 GCA_900290365.1 Syntrophobacter sp. SbD1
GTATGCTCAAGCTCCCGGCCCAGGTCCAGAAGGATTTCGAAAACATACTGAGGATTTATCCAGAGGTTGGCGAGCGCTTCGGAGTGTGGATCAAACCGCCTATTGTGGAGTCCCTGCGCTGTTTCGCCGGATACCGGCTCAAGGCTGGTTCACCTCAGGCTGAGGACCCGGAATTGGATATTGCCGCGGAACCTCAGCAGAAACTTGCAAATTCAGGGCTGTCCTTCGTAAAAGAAGGGCAGGGATTTTTCACCACTGATAAAGGCAACACTGTTTATCTCGAATTTGTTTATTCCGAAGAGGACGATTGCGCTTCGTTTGAATATAAACCAACCCATTTCGAAATTGAACTTCATATCTGCGGAATCTACACCACCACACTGAGCCCAGGCAGACCAAAACAGAAAGTCCCGGTCGATAACCTTTTTGAAATCCTCACGAAATGCATCCACGGGGTGGATGTCATAGTGATCGAGCACGTTCCGTAGGAAAGAATGCGAAAAGATCGCTCAATCCATCTCCGCCTCGCCACCCTCTTTGGCATCGGCAAAGCGCCGGTTGCTCCAGGCACAGTTGCAACGCTGATTGCCGGGATTCCCTGTTTTCTCGCCACAGGACATCTTTCATGGCTGATGCAACTGGCTTTTGCAAGCTCCATATTTCTGATCGGTTGGTACTCTTCCGAAAAGGCTGAACAACAAATAGGCAGAACAGACCCCGGGGAGGTCGTAATAGACGAATTGTGCGGCTTTCTGGTGGCCATGGCAGGTCATGCGGTAAGCCTGCCGTCAATTTTGGCCGGATTTTTGTTGTTCCGCCTCTTTGATATCTGGAAGCCGTGGCCGATCCGCTCGGTAGAAAGAACGCTCACCGGAGGCGTCTCGATAATGCTTGATGACGTCCTGGCGGGAATTTACGCAAACGTTCTCGGGTTCATTGTTTTGAGGCTGTCGGGTGTTTAAAAAAAGTGCGAATTAAGCTAAAATGATCTTTTATGGAGTGAACGAACAAATAGAAATGCTGATTCCGTCCCGTACCGAGTGCATGGAATTGCACCAAAAATTCGATATGCCTCAAAATATACAAAGGCACAGCGTTCTCGTTGCCGGTGTGGCGCTGGCCCTTGCCGAGCGGTTGAACCGAAACAGCTGCAGGCTCGATTTGCGGCTGATAGAGGCAGCGGCCCTTTTGCACGATGTGGGAAAGATGACGGGCATCAGGACGGGTGAGGACCATGCCGCGCTTGGGGCTAAAATGCTGGATGGAATTGTCGACTTCGCCGTTGCCGAGATCGTCAGGGAACACATATGGCTCACGCCTTCACAAGTTGCCGGTCCTCTAACCGAATCGCTGATCGTCAACTATTCCGACAAAAGGGTAAAGCACGACCAGGTCGTATCGATCGAGCAACGCTATCAGGACCTGATCGAGCGCTATGCGAAAGCGCCTGTGCAAACTCAATTCCTGCTTCAAAAACTCGATCTCTACATTGCACTTGAGCGGACAATTTTTTCTCACCTTACCATTGCGCCTCAGGGCACGGAAATTATGGGGATCACTATCAACCGCATCAAAGGAGCGTACCCAAGTCATGGAAATGAAAAAGTTGACATTGGCCTTGCTGGCGGGGGGAAAATCGGCTGAACGCGAAGTTTCCCTGGGGAGTGGCGAACAAGTTTTCCGCGCGCTGGATAAATCACGCTATGACATTTTGAGATACGATCCGGCAACGGACCTGCCGCTGTTGGCAAAGGACGCCAAGAGGATAGACGTTGCCCTGATCATTCTGCACGGGCGAATGGGCGAAGATGGGACAATCCAGGGACTGTTGGACTCCCTGGGAATACCATATCAGGGCAGTGGCGTACTGGGGAGCGCTATTGCCATGAACAAAGTCCTGAGCAAGCAGCTTTACGCCATGGCAGGTCTACTCACATCTCCATTCATGGTGGTCGACAGGTCAACCCCGATTGAAGCCTCGGCGGTTGTTGACAAACTGGGGTTGCCGCTTGTCATCAAGCCGGAACAGGAGGGGTCCAGCATAGGCATGACAATCGTTAGAGAGCAAAATGATCTCCAGGGCGCATTTGAAAAAGCCTGGCGCTTCGACAGATGTTGCGTCGTTGAGAAATTCATAAGTGGGATTGAGATCACTGCCGGGGTTCTGGGAAATGACGATCTGATGGCTCTTCCTCTGATCGAAATCTGCCCGGACCAAAGCCACGAGTTCTTTGACTATAAGGCAAAATATACGCCAGGCGGGGCCAAAGAGATTTGCCCCGCCCGAATCTCCCGGGAGCTGACCGAAAAAGCCCAGGAATATGCAAGACGCGCCCACAACGTCCTTCACTGCCGAGGCTACAGCCGTACCGACATGATCCTCTCGGGGGACGACCTCTATATACTCGAGACAAACACCATACCTGGGATGACCGCCACAAGCCTTTTCCCGCAGGCCTCGGCAAAAGCCGGCATCGAGTTTCCCCGGCTTCTCGACAGGTTGATAGAACTGGCACTGGAGAGGTAGTTTAGCATTAGAGGCGCGCGATTACTTGTTCCACCTGCGCTCGTTTTTGTGAATAGATCCCGGATAGAATTGTCCTCAGGTTTGCCTCGATCTCGCCTTCGGTGTTTATTCTGGTGTGACGTTCCGGCGGGAGTTCGTTTATGATATCAAATTCATCGACAAATCCTCCCAGGTGTTCCGGTCTTGCATCGGATTGACCGTCCTTGCCCTCCCGGCGGTGGCCCAGCCTTTCCAAGATAGTTTCCCGCGAGCACTCGCATTCCAGGAATATAATGTTAGCGTCCAGGTCTTCGGCAAGCCTCACCGCCTCTTCGCGCCATTTTCGCATTGAAAAAGTGGCGTCCACAATAACCGAGCACCCCTTTTTGAGCTCATCCTGCACTATCGAGAGCAGCCGGGAATAGACCCGCCCCCGTATCTCCGGCCTGTACATCCCTGTCCCGAATGGCACGGGACCACGGCGCGAGCTGTATTCCGGAAGCTCCTTGCGGACCTCGTCGGACCTGAAGAGGTCAATGTCGAATGCATGATGGAGTTTTTTCGCATAGGTCGATTTCCCGGTCCCGGGCAATCCGCAAAGGACGTAGAGTGTCGGCCGGGCAAACTGCACGGAGTACCGGAAGGCAACGTCCAGATACTGGACGGCTCGACTTTGCATTTCGAGTTTTCTTGGGCCTTCCTCCAGCTCGGTGGCGCTCAGGCAGGATATTTTGATCTTCACTACGGCCCGGTAGCACGAGTAAAAATCCAACAGCGTATATATGCCATAATCACAGCTGGATTCCGTATAGCCGTTCAAAATCGCGAGGCTTAATTCCGGTCTCCCAAGACGTTCCAGATCCATGTGAACAAAGGCGAGGTCTACAGCACAATCCCCGTATCGAAAACGTTCGTTGAATTCTATACAGTCGATTATTTGAATCCGGTCGAGAAAATAGATATGCTCGGCCCTAAGGTCTCCATGACCATCGCAGATTCTGCCCTCCACTACCCTTCGCTTGAAAACGGACCCGCTGTCTTTGAAAAACCCGCGGCTCGACTCCATAATAAAATCGAAACGTTCTTTCTCCAGCACGCTTTCAACGAATGGCGCCAATTGGCGGAAATTCTCCTCGGTGTTGAATTCTATTACCTGGCAGCCACCGTAGCTGTCGATTTGCTCACCACGCTCTGCCGCAGCATAAAACTCGGCCAGACGTCGGCCAAGCCGCGACATTTCATCGGGACCGACCGTAGTGCCTGCAACCAGGCTGGAAAGAGAGGCCTCATCAGGAAGCTGCTTCATTTTGACCGCATATTCCACCACCTCGCCGCTATCGCCGAACTTAAATTTGTCGCCTTCTCTGCTCAATGGTACCACGCCAAGATAAACACCCTGCGACAGTCGCTGGTTGAGCTTTACTTCAAGCTCGCACATCCTCTGCCTGGTCTTAAGTTGCGAGTAGTCAAGGAAACCGAAATCGACAGGTTTTTTCAGTTTATAAACGACGTCCCCGGTCAGGAAGACCACCGATATGTGAGTTTCGCGCCTCTCCAGATTCGAAATCCGATGAGGATAGAAGGCCGGATCGGCCATAGCCCGGCATACGTTCTCAAAGACTTTAAGATCGTTCACCTGATTTCTCCTCAAGAATAAACGAGCTTAAATATATGCACGGCATTTTCTTTATGTGAAAAGCAGGAGAAAAAATGCGGGCGGATCGATTCCTGACTTACTTTTGCCTTTCGATAAAAGCATAGGCGCTGTGGTTGTGAATGGACTCAAAATTTTCAACGTCCACCAAAAACCAGCACACATTCGAATCGTGCTTCAACTCGTAGGCTATGTCCCGAACTACATCTTCAACAAACTTCGGATTGTCGTAGGCGTACTCCGTGACATACTTTTCATCAGGTCTTTTCAGCACGGAGTAGACGTCGCAGGAAGCGGCTCTTTCCACAAGTTCGATAAGGTCTTCGATCCAGATAAAACGTTTGAACCGAACAGCCACACGCACCATACCCCTCTGGTTATGAGCGCCTTGATCGCTGATCTCTTTGGAGCATGGACACACAGTCGTGATCGGAACATTTACCTCGACCACCAGATCGTAGCCTTTCTCCCTGTCAAGCGTACCGGCGATACGGCAGCGGTATTCCATCAGCCCGGCACTCTCGGTAACGGGAGAGAGCTTTCGAATAAAATATGGAAAGTTTATTTCCATGTGTGCTGATTCCGCATGGAGATGCTCCTGAAGCGCTCCCAGCACCGAGGAAAATTCCCTGATATCCAGATGTCCGTGAAATTCGTTCAGAATTTCGATGAAACGGCTCATGTGAGTCCCCTTGAACTCACGCGGCACATTGACATACATGTTTATCGAGGCGACCGTATGCTGAACCCCTTTGTTTCTGTCCATTACGGTGACCGGGTAGCGGATATCCTTTACGCCAACTTTATCGATGCTGATGTTCCTGTGGTCGGCCTGGTTTTGGACATCTATCATATTTTTAATTCCTAATTATCCTAAAGCCCGGCTGCTTCCGCCGCCTCTATCAGGTTTTTTACTATTCTTTCGAGACCCGCCTGGGTTTGGCTGCTCACCTTTTCAGCAAACCGACCACCGAGGTCGGCCTCAATGATAAGGTCATCGTAAGGAATAAAACCAAGAATCAGTTCACCGCCCAGGACTTTCCTCAGAAATGCGCGATCACTCTCGTTGCGAACCTTGTTGCCGACCAAGCCGATCTTTGTAAGCCCGATATCTCTGCCGAGTTCACGAATTCGCGAAGCCGTCTCAATGCTGCGCTGACCGGGCTCGACGACTGTGATCAGCCAGTCCACGGCTTTTGAAGTCCCTCGGCCCAAGTGTTCGATACCCGCCTCCATATCCATTATCACTACTTCATCACGTCTCAGTATCAAATGCTGGACAAGGTTTTTGAGCAGGATGCTCTCCGGACACACGCAGCCCGTTCCGCCTTTTTTGATTCCGCCCATGACCATGAGCCGTATGTTTTCTCCCTGACGTACGGAAAGTTTTTCGGGCAGATCATCGACTTTCGGGTTGAGCTTGAAAAAACCTCCGTAAGCGCCGGGAACCGACTCGGTCCGCTCGGCCACCAATTCCCGCATCTGTGAGACGGGGGTTATTTCAGAGGCGTTTTGTATCCCCAGGGCATGCGCAAGATTGGCATCGGGGTCAGCATCGATTGCAAGGACGCTTCTGCCCTGCTCTGCGAACCACCTTACAAGAAAAGCACTCAATGTGGTCTTGCCGACCCCGCCTTTTCCACTTACTGCTATCTTCAAATGCTGCCTCCAATACAGTTAAATCAACTGCCCGACTGGATTTTTCTTCCAAGGCCGATAAGCCGGTAGACAAGGCCTCCGCTCATGACCGCAATATCTTCGGCTGAAAGAAGCCTCTGTATACTTTCATTGAAAAGAATTGTGGCATCGGGCGGAAATTCTTCATCTCCCAGCCACAGAACCAATTGAACTATTATATGGGGAAAGACGGTAAACTCCATGCCATAGTCCCCATTTTCCACACGCCTCGCGCCTATCATTTCGGAGCATTTTACAAAAAGATTACCGTTATTGCCGAAAAAGTTTACGAGGGGGTCCCTGGCGCGCCTCTGAAATGCGTCAAAGTAAAAATGACCATCCGGTATCTGACGAAAAGTGATGAGTTTTCCGGCAGATTGTTTCCCGGCGGCGCCAAGCAAATAGTGCGCTATCAGAATTTTGTCAGGAAGTGAAACATCCTCAGTCGAGTTGAGTCTGCGAATATCGGCTTCCTGATGAATTTCAACGCTATACTTAGAGCCGAGAAAAGCGACGACCAGGCCTTGCTCCGGGGAAAACTCGCCCCCGGCGGCTTTGGCCAGCGTGGCGATATCTCTTTTTTTGAGTTCCACGGAAGCCAGCCGGAATGATTCCTTGAAGTCATCTACCCGTGCCACTTGCATTTCTCCTGTTAGAGGACCCACATCAGCAGTCGCGCTTGCGTGGAAAAATATCGTGATTATTCGTTGCTTCATCTCCACTGAGTTCAGTGTTGCTATTTTAAATGAAACGGAGTGCTGAGATCAATCGTGCAAGATAGTTTTATAATCCAATGCAGCCAGTGCGGCGTAAAAAATCGCATCCCGCGCTCACGGGCAGGAGAAAAGGCCGTCTGTGGCAAGTGCCGTGCGCCGCTTCATTTCACCGCCGCCTACCCCCAACACCCTGTAGACGCTGACGACCGTACGTTCGAGGCCGAAGTCATCAGGTTTGCCGGGCCCGTACTGGTTCTTTTCTGGGCCCGCTGGTGCGGTCATTGCCGGGTCCTGCTGCCGCTTGTCGACGAACTCTCCTCGGAATACTCAGGACGTATAAAGTTCATAAAGGTTGACCTGGACAAGAGCCCGGCCCTGGCATCCCAATATCAGGTGCAGAGCGTTCCAACGATGCTCGTGTTCAAAAACGGCCGGCTTGTCAACCGCCTCCTCGGCGCTCTCCCCAAAGACCAGATAGTACAACACCTGCGTGCATTGCTGTAAGCATTTTAAATTGTATTATTTGAAAAAATCTCTAAAATCAAACGTCAAAACTGAAAATTCAAAACTCAAAACTCTTCGGGACGATGTTTCAAAAAATTAAAACGCCGCTCCTACTGTTATTGATATCCGAAACCCTGCTGATCCTTCTTTTTCCGTGGTCCCTTGTCTTCGAACCAACCTTGGCCGCCGGGGGCGACACCCCGTCTCATTTCATCGCCGCCGTCGCCATGAATAGATCTCTGTTCGCATTCTTTTCTCCGGTCACATGGATTCACGGCGCCTATGCAGGCTTTCCGCTCTTCCTGCAATACTTTCCGCTGCCTTTTGCGCTAATGGCGCTTATCTCGAAGGCAGTCTCTCTTCAGGTTGCCTTCAAACTGGTGACGCTGCTGGGGATCATCCCCCTTCCAGCCGCTGTCTATCTGTGCCTGAGGTATCTGGGCTACCGGCAGAATATCCCTGCAATCGGCGCTTTGCTATCACTGCCCTTTCTTCTTATGACCGATAACAAAATTTTTGGAGGCAATATTTGCAGCACTCTTGCAGGCGAGTTCGCTTTCTCGATATCGTTCATTCTCTATATCATTTTCACGGGAAAACTGTATGCGGACATCTCCAGGGGCAAATCCCCGCTGGGCAGCTCCGCCATTGAAGCATTGACGGCTTTGAGCCACGGGTATCCCCTTCTCCAGTCCATAATGGGATCATTCTATTTCATTCTATGGGGCAGGAATCTACGGAACATTTTCAAGCTTCATGCCGCAGCGGCCGGACTTGTCGCGTTCTGGCTGCTGCCCCTTCTTTGGCGCATGCCCTGGAATACTACCTATTCGTATTGCTGGCATTTCGAGAGCTGGAAAGAAATAGCACCTCCCCTTCTGTGGCCCTCGTTTGCCGGAACTCTGATTCTTGGAGGGTCGTCAATACATAAGCTCTTTTGGCCGGAAAGAAGATTTTCTTTCGTTTTCAAAACGCCAATAGACTGTCCGGAACTTTATCTGCTTTGGCAATTCGGTGTTGCGCTGCTCGGCTTCAGCCTTGCTTCTTTCGCGGGACTCGTGGATATGCGGTTCCTGCCTTTCGCCCAGATAATGCTGGTGCTTATGGGAGCTGTAGGATGGGGAAGGCTCATATCGGGCCTTCCACGCCCGAATTTTTGGCTGGCCGGATTCTGCGCCGGGGTTGTCGCTATTGCTCTAACCAGGGCCGCAGTCGTTGACAGTTGGATTCAATGGAACTATTCCGGCATGGAGTCCAAACCTCTCTGGAACTCTTATCTGCGCGTCAACGATTACCTGAGTGGAGATCAAAACAGCCCCAGGGTGGTTTACGAGCACAATGACATAACAAACGATACCGGAAGCATCAGGGCTTTCGAACTGCTCCCGTACTATTCGGGCAGATCAACCCTGGAAGGGCTCTACATGCAATCGAGCCTGAATTCCCCTTTCATTTTCTATATACAATCTGAGCTGAGCAAAAGCCCTTCCGCCCCATTTCCACAGTATTACTTCTCGCGTCCCGATCCGGACCGCGCGGCTAAACGGTTGGCTCTGTTCAACGTCAGCCAGGTGATAGCAGTTTCCGATGATATATCCAATACCCTGGACTCTTCGCCCTTTTACGAACTTCGAATGTCCTTTCCGCCCTTCAGGATTTATCGTCTCAGACGCAGCGGGGATTCTTATGTTGAGCCGCTCAAATTCAGGCCCCTGCGAATACCGTCCAAGAACTGGAAAAAGGTTCAGTTCGAATGGTTCCGCAGGTCTTCATTAAGCGTGCCGCTCGTCGTGGCGTCCGAAGGTTCGCCGGGTGAATTCTGGAAGAACCTTCAGGCCTATGACGGGGACCCCGAACACATTCCCGAAGTCCCGGTTCAGATCTCTCAAAAAATTCGGGCCAATGCCGTCCTTGGTGATTCCCGGATTACCATCGACACTTCCGAACCTGGCCACCCCCTGTGGATAAAAGTCTCCTATCATCCGGACTGGCGAATAACAGAGGGGGCGGGAGAACTCTACCTTGCCTCTCCGGCCTTTATGCTGCTCGTACCCAAGACCTCCAGAGTCGTCCTGACGTTCGACACCGGGTCGGGAGTTTATCTTTGGGGCAAGATCCTGTTTTTTATCACCGTCCTGGTGTTAATATTCAAAGCGCTGCTCGCTCGGCTCCCTCATGTACGTCATATCCGCATCCTTCCCGGCCTGACCCGATATAATCCAATCCGATCCTCAAAAATCGGGATAAACGCCTGGTTGTTTGCTGCGTTTGCTCTTATCGCCGCCATTACACTTGGATCAATATCGACGAGAAATCATCATGACCCGGTTCTTCTCTACTACCTTGCAACCGGCAAATTCGAAAAAATAGAGGGAATCAAATCCGGTCCGGATGGGTCGGCATCCGAGGATTCACCTGCCATTGCGCAATCCCCGGAGACTCTGAGTGTCCTTGATTTGCTCGATGAAGGCATAGCGAAATTCGGCCGTTCTTCGATGCTCGATTTTTTCATGTTATACAAGGCGTCTGTGATGAGCAAAATGAAAAAGTGGGATCAATTGCGCCCCATTTTAGAGGACTTCCTAAAGAAAAATCCCGATAACCGCATAAACGCGGAGGGCCTCACATTGCTGGGTGAGGCGTCCCTCAAAATGAACCAAACAGTAGATGCCGAGAGATTTTTCAGGCAGGCGCTCTCTTCCTGGCCCGAAGATAACTCCATTAAGCAAGCGGGTTTGCACCTTGCGGAAATCCTTGGCTGTGACACCATCTTTGAAACCGCCAGGGGGCTTCTTGCATCCGGCAAATATATCGAGGCTCACAATATATACCGGGCGCTTTCTCTCAGCGAGGATAAGAAAATCGCAGACAAGGGCCTCGCTTCACTTGCCTGCTGTTCTTTTTACATGAACCGGTGGCAGGAGGCATCCGATCTCTTCACTCAGTGGCCGGCCGATAATTCCGATGCGCCGCAGTCAGCTCGGGTCCAGGCGGATTTGAGGCAATGCCGGACAATCATCGATAAAAACATTGAGTGGATGACAGGCGCTAATCCGCAATCAGCCTCCCCTGCCCGCCACGGGTTGATCGTGCGATTTCTTGACTGGGCCGCACAAATCCTGCCTTGGCATGCGGATCGAGTAAATCAAAAACAGTACGGGGAGCAGGTATTGTCCGATGAGCAACAGGGTTAAGTCAACCGGTATTGCGGCGGTGTAATTGAAGAGAACTACCAGGAAATTGTCGATTCTGTGAAAAAGGTGGGTGAGAAAAAGAAACCCAAAGCCCGCAGCCAATTGCTTTACCCTGGTTTTCCACGGCGTTGAGCGGACCGCGAGGACAAGGGATGCAAAGGTCACGATGCTGAAAGTCTCATAGTACACAGACGTTTGCCGTGCAGAATTGAAGTGATGGCCGAACAGTGAAAAGCCAAAATGCATAAATCGGTCAAGGAACCGGATGTATTCGGGATGCACCCTTACCCACATGAGGAACAAACACCCGGAGATAAGAGCAAAGCGCGCCAGAAAGTTTGCCACCTTTGCGGGAAGGCTCTCATTCGACTCTTCCTTACCGGTCCATTTGAGCCACAGGATGCAGGTCATGAAAATCATGCATATCGAAAACACCTGCCCAAGATAGACGTGAATCACGTCGAAGAGCCACTGGTTGTGCCGGCTAACCATGAAAGTAATGATGAGGCGTCCCAGGTTGCCAAGATACAACGCAGGGAGCCCCGCAAGCAATCCAGCCGCTTTCTGCCCGACGGTGGCAGGGTGGAAAATTATGAAGCAGAGGAAAAGGCCTGCCGAGAAAAGCGGGGTGCATTCAGGGATGATTTTGACAGAGAATTTCCCGTCTGAGACGATGTCATTGACTGTGGTGATGTCAGAAACACCGAGAGAACTCAGGACCAGGCCCAGGGATCGGGCGATGTGCTCGTTGAGCGGCTGCGTAAATGATGACGGAAGCACCTGGATGGCGGCGTATAATCCAATACAGGAAATAATGAAACCTGCTGCAAAACGGAGACCCCAGGTCTGAGTGACCCTTGCAGCCGTTTTATTCGTAGCTGGTGAAGGGGCATATCGAACGCCGGATTGCTTCCTGTTCAACCTCCGGGGCTTATCCTTGGCCATGGTCAGCAAAATCCGGCCGTAGCGGCTGCCTCGGACTGTAGTGTCTTTTCAGCCATTTACTGAGGCCGTCGAGTCCCGGGAAAAGCACCCTTTCGGTGATATTGGCCTGATCCAGTTTATCGCGAATTTCCCATTTCAGAGACGCGGGGATTACGATTTTGCGCCCAATCCCGGAATGGGCATCCAACCAGGAGTCCAGCACTGTTTCAGGGTCCGACATGAGCGAAAAGAAGGCAAATTGGTTCACAATCCGGTCATCGATCGAAGGGGGTTCGACGAAGACTGTGAAATCCTTTTGTGAAAGATCGTCGAACTGCTTGAGGGTCTTTAGCGATCCGGAAAGCATCTCAACGGTAAACACATTGGCCCCTTCCCTCTCTAGCTGCTCCCTGAGACTTTCCGGGAGCAGTTTATGGGTGCTGACATAGTTTACGGCCCAAACGGCCCCGTCAGTATCATATTTTTCGAGATTTGAAGTCGCAAAATGCAGGGCGCAAAAGGGGGAGTAGGTCCAGTCAAGGAGCCTTGTGGGCAACCCGAAATGCTGGGCTACGGAGAGCCAGTGCCATACGGAGTCGCCTGTCATCAGATCTCTATGCGCATATTTTTTGAAATTGCGCAGAATGTGGTGCTCCAGGGCAGCGAAGCTGCCGCCCATACGCATAAGGGTGGTCTCGAGGCGGTATCCTGCATCCGAAAGGCCCCTGAATGCGCAACGGGACCGGAATCGCCCCAGGTCCTGGTTCCAGGAGTCTCTGTAGAGTTCTTCCTGGAGTTCATTCCACGTGTTTACGGTAATCTCGAGCACATCGCTTCCCGTCTTTGTCTATATTTAATGTTCCTCAACCGTGCCCTGATCGGATTTCTCAGGATTGGGCAAGCACCCGGTAGAGTTACCCGGCATTCCAGACGCTTCGGCATTTCGGTTTCCTATCCGCTCCAGGCCCGCTATTATACCAGCAAATTCAGCGGCAGTGGCAAACCGGGGCGGAGCAGGCAGGTCAGGTCCGCAAGCCTGTCCCGTCATATAGGCGGTCAACAGCGCTGGTTTATCCTGAAAGCCGGGGCTGGAAAAAACAATGGAATCTTCAAGACACAGGGCAGTGGTTAGCCCATGCCGGCAAACTTCGTCCCTGGGCATTTCAGGTTCAAAATCAACGATGAAGTCTGTATCGCGGCTCGCGACGATCGCAGTCCCCGTTTTAACGCGAAACCGCCTGTCGTTGAAATCCTGAAGCTCCTGCACGGCGAACCGTGCTTTCCCCAATTTCAGAGAAATGAGTCCATACCTGATCTTTTCGGCGCGGTTGTATCGATATTCAGTGATTTCCAGATTGGCGCCGGGGGCAAGTTTCATCCTGCTCTGATCGACAAAAGAGATCTCGGCCGAACCATCGGCGCCGGTGACTATACTGTCTTTAACGAACACGGGGCCGCCGGCCTCGAGCGGTTCGCTCCTTCCGGCTCTTTCAATGGAGACGACGCCAGTGACAATTTCCGCCTTACCGGCAATCTCAAGCGCGGCCGCTGATTGATGGGCGCCTACAATGATCGAGACCAGAATCACGATAACCCTATAGAGCAAAATCCCAACCTCACTTCGTTCGGGGTCTGCGGGTCGCGGCTCTTGCTCACAAACCCACCTCTGCCTACCTCTGCCCCCTTTTTCCAGAGGTGGCAGAGAGATTTTTGCCGCCGCCGAAGTGTTTGAGTGGCTAACCCGGCCGGCGGTCCCACCGCCTATCTCAACAATTCACGAGCGATGATCAGCCGCTGTATCTCGCTGGTCCCCTCGTAAATCGTGGTTATACGGACATCTCTATAGAAGCGCTCGACAGGGTAATCATTTATATAGCCGTAACCGCCGAGCATCTGAAGGGCGTCATAGCAGGCCTTGTTTGCCGCTTCAGAGGCATAAACTTTGCCCATTGAGGCCTCTTTCGAATAAGATTTCCCCTGGTCCTTGAGGTACGCGGCGCGAAGCAGAAGCAGGCGCGAAGCCTCGAGCCTGGTGTAGTTGTCGGCAATCATCCACTGGATTGCCTGCTGCGAAACGATTGGCTTGTCGAACTGCACTCTTTCGCCGGCGTACTTCGTTGCGTAATCCATGGCGGCAAGGCCGATTCCCAGGGCCATCGATCCGACGCCGATCCTGCCGCCCGCAAGTTCCGCAACAGCGATCCGGAACCCGTCATTCATCTTGCCAAGCATGTTCTCTTTGGGGACCCTGCAATTTTCGAAAATCAGCTCGTTTGTCGACGAACCGTTTTGGCCCAGCTTATGTTCATCTCTTCCAATGATGAAACCGGGAAAGTCGGGCTCAACAATGAAGGCACTTATCCCCTTGCCCTTTTTCGCCTCCTTGTCGGTAACGGCCCAAACCACGAAGCATCCTGCATATTCCGCACTGGAGATAAAAATTTTATTTCCGTTGAGGACCCAATAATCACCGTCGAGAACGGCAGACGTTCGCATCCCTGCGGGATCTGACCCCGCGCAGGTCTCGGTCAGCCCGAAGCTGCCCGCAAAATACTCACCGGAGCAAATGCGAGGAATATACTTCCTTTTTTGCTGCTCCGTACCGACGGCCTGGATGACTTCGGCCACCATATTGCTCACAGAGGCCGTAACAGTTGTCGCCGCGCATGCGCGGCCCAGTTCGGTCATAACAAGGGAGAAGACGATGCTTCCGGCGCCGGTGCCTCCGTACTCCGGTTCCACATTCAATCCCATGAAGCCGAGTTCGGCAAGTTTTCTGAGGTTTGTTTTGAGAATCTCACGGTTCTTAGTTCGGTCGATCTCGGCCGCAACAGGCTCGAGTTCGCGCAAGGCAAACTTCGCAGCGGTCTCCTGAATTATTCTCTGCTCTTCGTTTAGTTCGAAGTCCATTTAAGGATCCTTGTTATAGGATTCGCTGTCAATTAATACTCATAAAAACCACGGCCGGTTTTTCTCCCCAGCCACCCAACCTCGACGTACTTGCGCAATAGCGGGCATGGCCGATATTTCGAGTCGCAAAAACCGCTGTAAAGTGTCTCCATTATCGCCAGGCACGTATCAAGACCGATCAGATCGGCCAGGGCCAGCGGCCCCATGGGGTGGTTCATGCCGAGCCGCATAACCGTATCGATGTCCTCGCGGCTCCCAACCCCGTGGTAGAGGCAATAAATGGCTTCATTTATCATCGGCATGAGTATTCGGTTCGCAATGAACCCGGGGTAGTCGCTGGAAAGGGCCGGCGTTTTTCCAAACTTCATGGACAGGTCCCATGTAGTCTGAAAAGTTTCATCGGAAGTCGCGATGCCTCGAATTACCTCGACAAGCTTCATAACCGGCACGGGGTTCATGAAGTGCATGCCGATCACCTTGTCCGGCCTTTTCGTCTGAGCTGCAATCCGGCCTATTGGGATAGAGGAAGTGTTGCTCGCAAGGACGGCCTCCGGCCTGCAAATTGAATCAAGTTCACGGAACACGGCGAATTTGATAGCCTCTACCTCGCTAGCAGCTTCTACAAGGAAATCCACAGGAGCCAGATCTTTTAGACTGGTGCAGACCTTAATCCGCCCGAGAACGGCTTCTTTCTCCTCCTGCGTCATTTTTCCTTTTTCTGCATTCCTGGCAAGTATACTCGTGATATTCCTGAGACCGCGTTCGACAAATTCATCTTTGATGTCATTCATTATCACCTGAAGGCCGCTCATCGCAGCGACCTGGGCAATCCCGCTTCCCATCTGGCCGGCGCCTACAACTCCAAAGGTCTTTATTTCCATTCGAGTCTCCTCCTTTTCCGATGTCTGCCTATCGAGCTTTGCCAAATCTAAAATCTGCAATATAAAATCTGCAATCAGGTATCTACCTCTTTAACACCATGGCCACCGCTTCGCCTCCTCCGAGGCACAGCGATACAAGTCCAGTCTTTTTGCCGGAACGTATCATTTCATGAATCATCGTTACCAGAAGCCGGCAGCCGCTGGCCCCTATCGGATGACCCAAAGCGACGCTGCCCCCGGCGACGTTTACTTTGGAACCGTCCAGTTTCAGCTCTTTTAGCACACATACGGTTGATCCGCTAAAAGCTTCGTTAACCTCGAAAACATCGACCTTATCCATAGGAATGCCCTCTTTTTTTAGGCACTTGGGTATGGCCAGAATCGGGGCTACCAGAACGTACTTCATATCGATGCCGGCGGACGCCTGGGCGCCTATCGTTCCCATAATCGTGCAACCCAGTTGCATTGCCTTTTCCCTGGACATGACAACGACCGCCGCTGCGCCGTCGCTTATCACGGAGGCATTGCCCGCCGTAGTGACTCCGCCTTCTTTGAAGGCCGGCTTCATTTTCGCCAGCGCCTCATAGGATGTTTCCCTGGGGCACTCGTCCCGGGCGAAAATAACCGATTCGCCTTTTCGGGCAGGCAATTGCACCGGGACGATCTCGTCTTTGAATCTACCGGTGGAGATGGATTCCAGGGACCTGCGATAGGACTCAGTGGCATACCTGTCCTGATCCTCGCGGGTTACTCCGTATCTTTCACAGCAAAGCTCGTTTGACATGCCCATATGAAAATCATTTACTATGTCCCACAGGCCGTCGTGAACCATGGAATCCACCAGCACGCCGTTGCCCATCCGGTATCCGCCGCGTGCTTTCTCCAGATAGTATGGCGCCATGCTCATGGTTTCCATTCCGCCCGCGACCACGACCTCGGCGTCGCCAACCTGGACTGCCTGGGCGGCAAGCATCACCGCCTTAAGACCAGAACCGCAGACTTTGTTCACAGTGACCGCTTCGACCTCAAACGGCATGCCGGCAACTATCGCAGCCTGTTTTGCCGGATTCTGACCATAGCCGCAAGGTAGCACCAAACCCATTATGACTTCGTTTACCTGATCTTTGCTTATTCCAGCGCGCCTTACAGCCTCTTCGATCACGATGCCACCCAACTTTGTAGCCCCTATAGAACTAAGAGACCCATTGAAGCTCCCCAGAGGAGTTCGAACGGCACTGACTATTACGGCTTCTCGCATTGCAATCTCCTGGCAAGTTTCGAGTTTCGAGTTCTGAGTTCTTGGTTTAGTCAATTGAAAACTAAAGACTGGAAACTCAAAACTCCTAAAGTCCTGCTTCCTTCAATTTATCACGGACAAAATCAATCGGCCTTGAAATAATAAACGTTTTCTCACGTGACTGCCCACCCCTGAGCAGTTTGATCTCCGATTTGGAAATCCTGAGAGTTTTGGCAAGAAAATCAATACATCCCCGGTTCGCCTCTCCTTCTAGCGGGGGGGAACTGATCCGTATCTTGAGCCTTTCATGGAATGTCCCGGAGAACTCGCTCTTCGATGCCCTCGGCTGAATATAGGCGCAAAGAAGCGTTTCTCCAGCTTTTTCCGATAAATAAATAAAATCTTGCACCGCCACGACAGGCTCCGCTCAGATGCGCTTTCAATCCCCGTTTTGGAGAACCCTCACAGTTATTGACACTGTTAAGAGTAAAATATATATCTCAAGGAGGCCGAAGCAAAAGTAAAAAGATTTTAAAACACTTATGCCAGACTGGCATGCTCCTTTTCTTGCCGCCCCCGAAGGTGGCGGCTAACCTGGCTGGCGGTCCCACCGCCCCTTTTCTTGCCGCCCCCGAAGGTGGCGGCGAACCCGGCCGGCGGTCCCACCGCCTCAAATTCAACCCCGTGGAGATTGCGATGAGAAGAATGCTGATTGTTTCCATTATCTTTTTCGTACCCTTAGCCGTTTTGACTTTTCTGGGAACCGCTCAGGCGGACGTAGAGTTTTCAGCCGACATGGTCATAGTACCCAAAGGCGATGAGCCAATGAAAGGCAAGATTTTCGTAAAGGGCGAAAAAGTCAGGCAGGAAACTTCCGAAGAAGACGAGTCTCAGGTCATGATCATCCGCCCCGACAAGAAATTGACCTGGATGCTCACCCCCGACGAAAAAACGTATATGGAAATGCCTTATCAGTCTTCGGACAAGACGTTTGAAGAGTGGACGGCGGCAAAGGAAAAGAATGCTAAGTTTCTCGGCGAAGAGACAGTTTCCGGTATGCCGTGCAAGAAATACGAGGCGGTAGAAGACGGTGAAAAGACCCTCTTTTGGATTTCCAAACAATTTCCATTTCCTATCAAGATCGAAGACTCGGAAGTGATAATGGAGTACAAGAATATCAAGTTGGGCCAACTTGACGATTCCCTTTTCGAACTGCCTGCGGGATACGAAAAGATGGCTACGCCTATAGTTCCTCCTAAGGATTAAGAGGTGGGTTTTATGATTGTCTTGCCGGTTTTGGGCAAATCGCAGCCTTACAATGTGAATCCATCGAAGATAATCGCACTTGGCCTCAACTATCGAAGCCATATTGCCGAAAGCCACTCGGTCAAAGTTCGCGGGTTTACAGAGGAGATCCCGGCCGAACCTATTCTTTTTCCGAAAACCCCAAACGTGCTCATAGGCCCGGGTGAGCCGATCGTCATACCCGCTTTCCTGCTGGGATACGGCTTTGAAGACCTTCGCACCGATTATGAAGCCGAGTTGGCGGTAATAATCGGAAAGAAATGCAGGAACGTAAAACCTGAGGAGGCATTCGAGCACATCCTTGGTTATACGTGCTTCAATGACGTCAGCCAGCGCAATATTCAGACAGGAGATCGTTCGGGCTGGTTCAGGGGAAAATCTTTTGACACCTTCGGACCCATTGGGCCGCAGATCGTCCTGCACGAAGATATCGGCGATCCTCAGAACCTGCGCATTCAGTGCCGTTTGAACGGCGCCGGAGTTCAGGATTCTAGCACCTCCCAGATGATTTTCACGGTAAAAGATATAGTGGCATTCCTATCGAAAAATTTTACGCTCATGCCTGGCGACATAATAGCCACCGGCACTCCCGGCGGAGTAGGACGAATCCGCCATGGAGACGCAGTGGAAGTCGAAATAGAAAAAATAGGCGTCCTGAGCAATCCAGTGGTGGAAGAGTGGAGATAATTTGGGAAGGGGGACCTCCGGCAAAGCCGGAGGCCAGACCGGGACGGTCTGGCCCGCAACCCCCTAACACATAATCTGGCTGAAAAAGTCATTGCCCTTGTCATCGACCAGGATGAAAGCGGGAAAATCCTCCACTTCGATCTTCCAGATTGCTTCCATACCCAGTTCGGGGTACTCCAGCACCTCGACTTTGCTGATATTGTCCCGGGCCAGGATAGCCGCGGCCCCACCGATTGAACCCAGGTAAAAGCCGCCGTGTTTTTTGCAGGCATCGGTCACCTGTTTTGAACGGTTGCCCTTGGCGATCATGACCAGCGAACCGCCATGAGCCTGGAACAGATCCACATAGGAATCCATGCGGCCGGCCGTTGTAGGCCCAAACGAACCCGAAGGCATCCCGGCGGGTGTTTTGGCAGGACCGGCATAATAGATAGGATGATCTTTGAGGTACTCGGGAAGCCCCTCGCCCCTGTCGATTCTCTCCTTGAGTTTGGCATGCGCGATATCTCTGCCCACAATTATCGTTCCGCTCAAAGAGAGTTGAGTCTTGATCGGATATTTCGACAACTCGGCCAGTATTTCTTTCATCGGCTTGTTGAGATCGATTTTCACAACTCCGTGTTCATGTTTTCCACGGTATTTTGCCGGTAGGTATTTTTCCGGATTCGTCTCGAGTTGCTCGATCCAGATCCCCTCCCTGTTGATTTTAGCCTTGATGTTTCTGTCCGCCGAACATGAAACGCCCATTGCCACCGGACAGGATGCGCCATGGCGCGGGAGCCTGACTATCCTGACGTCAAGCGCAAAGTGCTTCCCGCCGTACTGTGCGCCGAACCCGGATTTACAGGCGGCATTATAGACTTTTTCCTCCATTTCCAGGTCACGGAATGCCCGGCCTCCATCGTTGCCGGTCGTGGGCAGATGATCGAGCCAGCCGGTAGTCGCAAGCTTTACCGTCTTGAGACAGGTCTCCGCCGACGTGCCGCCGACCACGAACGCAACATGGTAAGGCGGGCATGCGGCCGTGCCAAGGGTCATCATCTTGCCGACAAGGAATTTCTCAAGGCTCTCAGGATTCAAAAGCGCCTTTGTTTCCTGGTAGAGCATATTCTTGTTGGCCGACCCCCCGCCTTTGGCAACGAAAAGAAACTTGTATTCCGCCCCTTCGGACGCATAGATATCGATCTGGGCAGGGAGGTTGCACCCTGAATTTTTTTCCTCGTACATCGTCAAAGGCACAGTCTGCGAATAGCGCAGGTTCTCTTCCGTGTAGGTCTTATAAACACCTTTGGAAAGACATTCTTCATCTATTGCGCCTGTCCACACCTGCTGGCCCTTTTTGGCGACAATGGTCGCGGTGCCGGTATCCTGGCAAAGCGGAAGCACGAACCTGGCGGCTACTTCCGCGTTCTGCAGGAGTGCGGTGGCAACGCCACGGTCGTTTGGCGAGGACTCCGGATCTTCCAAAATTGCAGCCCACTTCTCGAGCTGTTTGGGTCGAAGCAGAAAGGAGATCTCGCGCATTGCCTGATTTGCAAGGTATTCGAGCCCTTCGGGTTTTACCTTGAGAATCTGTTTGCCTTCGAAATTTGCAACAGAAACATAATCTTTTGCCAGCAGTCTGTACTTTGTGTCATCTTCCCCTAGTGGGAAAGGGTCCTGGTAACTGAATTCAGGCATTTTTTAAAATCCTCCGTTGATCGCGCCCCAAATTGGACAAACTTTCACAATAGTGTGAGCATTATCACATCAAAAAAGCTTTTGTCGAGCCTAGAATTACTCTTCAACAAAATCCCAGGCATCCCCTTTCGGAGTTGTGTGGACCAGGAGGTGCCCGCGCCATTCGAGATCGTTCTGATCAGGGTAGTCTTCCCTGAAATGCGAGCCCCTGGTCTCTATTCTTTTTTGCGCCGCCTTCAGGATGATCCATGCCACTCGCGTGGCTGAGAGAAGCTCGATTGCGTCTGCCTGGCCGGCTTCTCCCGGGAAATCTCGAATGCTTGCGGCGATTTCGAGGACCTGGGTTTGAGCGAGCGAAAGACCAGTCCCATCTCTTAGTATTCCGCCGTTCTCCCACATGACTCGTTGAAGTTTTTTGAGCAGCCCCGGCTCGGTCAAACGGAGGCAGCACCACTCCTGGCGCAGTTCCTCAAGTTGGTCCAAAATCGGCTTCCTCTCCCCTGTCCCTTTTGCCCAGTCCGAGGCAGACCTCCCGGCGCGGGCCCCGAATACGAGCGTTTCGCTTAGTGCATTGCCGCCCATCCGGTTGGCGCCGTGCAAACCGCCCGCAACTTCTCCTGCGGCAAAGAGTCCCGGCACCGAGGTTGCGCCACCGCCGTCAATGCTCACTCCCCCCATCGTGTGGTGGGCAGCGGGAGCTACGCGCAGAGGTCTCTGCAAAGCGCCGTATCGCTCTTCAAGAATATGCCTCATGGAAGCGGAGAAGGGGTCTTTTTGCCATATTTTTTCGGAAACGGCCCGAAGATCGAGCAAAACTTCCTGACCATTGCGGTATATTTCCCGAAAGAGTGCCTGGGAGAGGCGATCCCGGGCAAACTCGGCCGCCGGACGTTCTTCGATTCCGTATTTTTGCAGGATATCCTCGCCGCTCCCGTTTACCAGAAGCCCCTTGTCGGCGAGCCTCGGAGGCATGACCAGCGGCGCGTGCCCCGGCTCGGCGAGGCACAACGGATAATACTGTACAAACTCCATATCCTGGAGGGTTGCGCCGGCATCGAGGGCCAGCCTGGAGCCCTCTCCAAGCATTCGTCCGGGGTTGTCGTTCAGAAGATAGAGCGAGGCGGCCCCTCCGGTTGCCAGAACTACGGCCGCAGCGGTAAACGCGAGCCATTCGCCCGATGAGTTAAGCCCAATCAGCCCCCCGGAGCCGTTTTCCATGACCAGGCCGGCCGCCGTAATTTTTCCGCTAAATCGTGTGCCCAGTTCCAGGTTCCTGCGAAGAAGGCATCGGATGATTTCCATGCCCAAAACAGGCGCGCGGCCCTGCGCGAAAAGGTAACCTTTGCGCAATTCGGCCTTTATGCCCCACCGAAACAGTTCATCGAGCCTCGCGGGGGCCTCGTCGGATAAAATCTCGGCAAGCTCGAGCCGGTTTATTCCGCGTCCGGTGCGAAGAGTGCGTTCCAGGTGGGTTTCGGATGCATCGGAGAGCCGCCCCCCGGCAATTACACCTCCGCTGAACCCGGTGCAAGTGGACTTGCCGGGAGATCCTTTGGACAGTACAACGACGTCCAATCCCGCTTCCCGCGCGGAAATCGCCGCCCGCAGACCCGCTGCGCCGCTGCCGACAACCAGCACTTCACAACTGATACATTCCATGCTGTTTTCTATCTAGTGTCCTCGGTTAAAGGGTCCTCAACGATAACAACCTCTATAAGCCGTGCGGTATCCTCTCCAACCCCCGTAGTAAGGATAACGGCCGTATCCCCACCAGCCATAGCCTCCATAACCATAAAACGGATAATAACAGCCGATGGCGCACCCAACATACAGATACCCGTAACCATAATAGCGCGACGACGGTTATCTCAAGATTAATCAGATCTCACCGCAATGTCACCTTTCCTCGGCAATTGATCTTTGCCCCTTTGACGATCAGGGCTTTATCTTAGTTTACACAAAACCCAATAAGATTCACCCCATGTCCTTCGTCCTTCAGGCAACGCAGACGTGGAGAAAGATAGTTCCTATCTTTAAATCAAAGAAGGAGTTCAATACATCGAAGGAAGAGTCGCCGTCATCACGGGCGCGAGCAGCAGGCTGCAAGCGCCAGACAAACGACTGCTACCGTCGAGTTAAGGAATTCAGAAAATGGAAATCAAAAGAAGTGGATCTCAACCCTCCGGCAAAGGACCGGCCGAGTATTTTACCGGCACGGTGCGCATTGACCCGCTGTTCCAGGCAAACGCTCCGGCGCGCGCGCTCGGAGCCAGTGTTACGTTCGAGCCCGGCGCTCGGACAGCATGGCACACTCACCCGCTGGGTCAGACCCTGATCGTGACGGCCGGCTGCGGCCTTGTGCAGCGCTGGGGAGGTCCGATCGAGCAGATTCGGCCTGGCGATGTGATCTGGATACCGCCGGGCGAGAAGCATTGGCATGGAGCCACGGCAACCACGGCCATGACGCACATCGCCATTCAGGAACAACTCGACGGCAAGGCCGTCGACTGGATGGAAAAGGTCACCGACGAACAATACCAAGCCTGATTGAGGGTAGAAACGAAACCAATAGGAGGATAAATCCATGTACAACGCTAAAGCATACTCCGCAGCAAGTTCGACATCGTCGCTTGCTCCCACCACGATCGCGCGGCGCGATCCAACCGAACACGACATTCAGATCGAAATACTTTTCTGCGGCATCTGCCACTCCGACCTCCACCAGGTGCGTAACGAGTGGAGCGGCCTCATGCCCACTGTCTATCCGATTGTCCCCGGCCATGAGATCGTCGGCCGTGTCACCAAGGTCGGCTCGGCAGTCACCAGGTACAAGCCCGGCGACCTTGCCGCGGTCGGCTGCATGGTCGACTCCGACGGAGCCTGCCCCGAGTGCCGGGCCGGTCTTGAGCAGTTCTGCCCGAACATGACCCTCACTTTCAACTCCCCGGACAAGCACCTAGGAGGCGTCACCTATGGAGGCAACTCCGATAGCATAGTCGTAGATGAACGCTTCGTTCTGCGCGTCCCCTCCAACCTCGATCTCGCCGGAACCGCGCCGCTCCTCTGCGCCGGGATCACAACATACTCGCCCATGCGCCGCTGGGGCGTCACAAAGGGCAAGAAAGTTGGAGTGGTCGGCCTCGGCGGACTGGGCCACATGGGCGTGAAGTTTGCTCATGCGTTCGGAGCCCATGTCGTCGTCTTCACCACCTCGCCCGGGAAGAAGGAAGACGCACTCCGCCTCGGCGCCGATGAAGTAGTCGTCTCCCGCAATGCCGACGAGATGCAAAAGCACGCCGGCAGCTTCGACTTCATCCTCGACGCGGTCGCCGCCGATCACGACATCAACGCCTATATCAACCTGCTCCGCCGCGACGGCAACATCACCCTGGTCGGCGCTCCCGCGATGCCCCTCGCCGTCGCCGCTTTCGGCCTTCTGTTCGGACGCCGCACCCTCTCCGGCTCGCTCATCGGCGGTATCCCCGAGACTCAGAAGATGCTCGACTTTTGCGGCGCACATAACATTACCGCCGATGTCGAAGTCATCCCCATCCAGAAAGTCAACGAAGCTTACGAGAGACTGCTCAAGTCCGATGTGAAGTACCGCTTCTCCATCGATATGGCTTCTCTCAAATCTGAGTAACCGGTGACTGGAAGTCAACGGGCGGCACTTTCTGACAGAGCTTGCCGGGGAGACACCTGACATTAAACAACGCTGGCTTTCTCAATCTTCTCCGGGAAGACGGGCTTCAAAATACTCCTTCAACTCCCTGCATACGTCTTTGTCTGTCGGAAACGCCATCTCCGGCAAATCGTCCAGGCTGAAGAAACTTGCTTCGCTCGCGTCCGATCCCGGTCGAAGTTCTCCTCCCGTCCGCGTCCCCCAAAACCAGATCCCTACAGTTTGAAATTCAGGATCGTGAAAGTTGGAGTGAACGGAAAAAACCCGCCCAACGCTGACTCTTATCCCGGTTTCTTCGAAGAATTCCCGCCCGGCGGCTTCATGCACCTCTTCGTCCCACTCGAGGTGGCCGCATGGGATACACCACTGCCCGATGTACGATCCCCTGCGCCTGACCAGAAGGACCTTTCCATCCTCAACCAGCACGACCGCTACCCCCACCGTCGGGTTCCGATAAAAAACCTTGCCGCAATCGGGACAAAAAGACCTTACACCCTCTTTGGCCGCTTTTACTTTGAGCGAGGCGCCGCAATACGGACAATATTGGAACTTCATAATTAACCAAACGCGTAGAATTCATACCAAGCCGGGAGTCTCTGCACGAAAAAGGTCATCTCCAGCAAAGCAATATAACGAGATATTGCAAGAAGAGCACAATCGTGGACTTTGTGGACAAGGTGGACAGAAACATCCGTCCTCCGCCCCTGCCCTGACTATTACCCACACATGCCCCCCGGAGTGAAAATCGGGCGGCAAGGGGGGCTTTGCCAATCACCCCCCTTTCCTAACGCGATATTATACTTGACATCCCCAAATAATGCTGTATATTATCTCCAACAAAGGAGATAGAGCCATGAGCCACCCAATTTTATCCGATCCCCGTTTTCACAATGAAGAAGCCGCCTATGCTTTTGTCGAATCCCAGCTTTGGCCAAACGGCCCTGTTTGCCCTCATTGCGGAAGCAAGGAGAAGATCGGCAAACTCAAGGGCAAGAGTTACCGGCCAGGGCTGTACAAGTGCTATGTATGCCGGAAACCGTTTACTGTCAAGATCGGGACCATCTTCGAAGATAGCCATATCCCTATGAGGCTCTGGCTTCAGGCGATGTTCGCAATAGCAAGCTCAAAGAAGGGAATCAGTTCAAACCAACTTCACCGAACTTTGGGCATCACCCTGAAAAGCGCATGGTTTATGAGCCATAGAATCCGCGAAGCAATGCGAACCGGCGAACTTGCGCCTTTCGGCAGTAACGGCGGGACCGTCGAATCGGATGAAACCTTTCTTTGGAATGATCCCGAGAAGCCGGTTCGTCGCGGCTACATGCACAAAAACAAAATTCTTTCCCTGATAGACCGTGAATCTGGGCAAGCTCGAAGCGTGGTTATTGATGATGTTACCGCAAAAACCATAGTCCCGATACTGAAGGAAAACATCGCAAAGGAAGCCCGGATCATGACCGACGATGCGGGACAGTACACCTACCTGAAGGATGATTTCGCGGGCCATGACGTTGTTCGCCATAGCCAGGGAGAATATGTTTCGCTTGCCGATCCAGAAATTCATACCAACACCGTCGAAGGCTTTTTCTCCATCTTTAAGCGTGGGATGAAGGGTGTTTACCAGCACTGCGCCAAGGAGCACATGCACCGATACCTCGCGGAGTTTGATTTCCGGTACAGCAACCGGATAGCAAAGGGAATTGATGATTCGGCTAGGGCAGAAAAACTGCTCAAAGGCGTAGTGGGTAAAAGACTGACTTACGAAACGACTAACTGAAAAACCTCCAAAGAAAGCCCCGAAGTCCCCCCGATTGAAACAGTTGCGGATTCCCTTTGTGCGATGGCGGGTCAAGTCTGCGCAAATTGACAAGACAATCAGATAGTTGTATAGGTGATGTGGGTTGCAATGGCCCCGCAAACCACTCTATCGCGCACACCGTTTAGCGGCGCGGTTCTTACGCGAGAAGGGTGGTGAGTTCATGAAAACTCAAGAAGGGAAAAAGATCGTAACGGTTCATCCGTACACTCGCAAGGTGGACGGCAAGACGGAACACGTACCCGCTCATAAACGGTCTACACCTGTTCCGCCTTGTAAAAAGAACTAACACAATCAATTGCAACCCCTCAACTGGGCGGATGTTCACGCATCCGCCCTTTTTTTATGCTCGCTGAACGGCTTTGTCAACTTTAAAATAAATATATAAGTTTATGAGCATTTATTTATGTGTGGCTTTAGCAGCTTGAGGCGGCGGCACAGTCCCTTGCGCTTGACAAATTCGCCCGTGGATGCGATTTTACGTGCGAAGAGACTAATTAGCTGGAACTGATTAGAGAAGGGAAGAAGCCATTCAGGGGAGAGTAAATAATGAAAACGGCGATAGTTATTTGGATTATCGGTATCCTATTTACTTCAGGAGCAACATACGAGCAACTTAAAAGCAGCTTCAATCTCCCCAATCCATTGAGATCGTTGATAAATATCCATTTATTGAATATTATTCTGTTCTGGCCTGTCTATCTTGGGTCCATGTGGCAATGCTATGCAAGCCAAAGTATGCCCAAGGTCAAAAAGGGGATCGACATTAGCTAGCAAATCTAGCTCTCTAAAGGGAGGATCAGCTATGGGCAGGAAGAAAAGACCGGAACCAGACAACAAAGAACAATCCGCCCGATTCATAGAGACAGTCGAGCGGATTGGTTTGGTGGATGATCCCGAAAAGAAATTTAAGGAAGCATTTAACAAGATTGCCAAATCGCCAAAAAGACCAACACCCGAAACAACGTGATTACTCTGATAGCGTCGAAGATAGTCTACTTAAAAACTCTAATGTATCTGAGGCTATTTTAAGTGCTTCGCTCTGGTTGTAGTTTTCTCTGCTATGTGAAACGTGCTTTCGGTACGCATTATTAAAATAGAAAAACTGCGATGCGGCAGATGAGCAAAATTTCAATTCTTCGTCCTTCTTTTCCCCCCTTGGAAGCTTCTTCATCTCTGATATTTTGGATTCTATATGAGTGATTAAGTCTTGCCAACCAGCAAGTTCAACCGGAAATGGATATCCTGGATCGAATTTTTTAGCAAAAACCCATAAACCTATTTCGACGGCCCGCATACTGTGGAACACGCTTGCGGTAAACTCGCCCAGCGCATAGCAATTGCAAGCCCTTACTATTTCCTTGGATGCATTTGGGAAATTTGCCACGATTGGTTGTTCTAAATTGAACCGAGATTCATGAAATACAGCTCTTTCTGCCGGTACATACAGAAACAACCTGGACTCAATTTCGGTAACAACTGCTTCATAGAGCAATTCAAATTCTCTTCGGCTTCGGGGCGGATCATCAATCTTCTTCTCCAACAGAGCACACGAAACAGGTAAAAATAATTTGTCACAATGTCCTTTTAGGCTTTTGAGGTATTTTTTCATCTCCTCAAAATCCTGTTCGCTTATCGAGGTATCTGAATTGATGCTGGAAATAACGAAAGTTGTTTTAAAATCATGGTAGAGTTCTCCGACAGCCATAAATTCATCTGCGTGGACTTGGAGCATATCTAATAAACTCCATAATTTAAACGACTTAATGCATTGATTAAGGGCTACTGTGAACATTTTGTTTCCCCCTTATCCCACCCGAAGGTGGTAACGTCAAGTATAATATCGCGTTTCCTAAAGGGGGGCAGGGGGGATTTTGGTATGTTCGTATAATACAGACAAGACCCCATCCATATTTTTAAGAATGTCCAGATCGGAAAATCTGAGCACATTTAGGCCGAGATTGACCAGGTACTCATCTCTGGTCTTGTCTTTGGCCCTGCCTTCAACCGAATAATGCTGGCCCCCATCGAGTTCGACGATGAGTTTCGCAGCCGGGCAGTAGAAATCTACGATGTAGTTTCCAATGTTTCTTTGCCTGTAAAAAATAAGACCGTTGAGCTGCTTTCTCCTCAATTTGGACCAAAGGGCCTGTTCGGCGTCTGTCATGTTCTTGCGTAGCTCTCTGGCAAAGGGTTTGAGGTTTCTGTTGAATCGGAGCACCACAAAATCCCCCTTGCCCCCCTTTAGAAAAGGGGGGAAATTTGAACAGATCTCCTACCCCCCGGCTCCATGTGTGGGCAATAGTCAGGCCCCTGCCGGCGGTCCTACCGCCTCATGGCCAACGCCGCAGCCCCTATTATACCGGCTTCGCCTCCCAGTTTTGAAGCAACAATTGCAAGGCGGCCGGTTGCCGCATTCAATGCGCGGCTGCGCACCCCTTTGTCTATGCGCGAGACCATCTCGGGCATGCCTTCTATGATGCCGCCCCCCAGAATAATCTTACAGGGATTAACCGCGTTTACCAGGGCGGCGATACCTGCTGACAGAGCGTCTGTGGCCTCATCGAGTATGGTAACCGCCAGCGGGTCTCCGGCATAAAAGGCATCAACCAGGGTTTTTGCCGTAATCTCTTCGATTTTGCCACCTGCCATGTTCAAAATAGCGCTTCCCGCGACAGGGCCGGCCTTCACACTCTCCTGCGCCCTGCGGGCCATGGCCCAGCCGCCGGCCAGTGCTTCCATGCACCCCCGGTTCCCGCACTTGCAAAGCGGGCCTCGAAGATCGACCGTCATATGCCCGATCTCCCCGGCGGTGTTGCTGCATCCTTCAAGCACCCTGCCGCCGCAGACAATGCCTCCGCCGATCCCCGTTCCAACAAAGATACAGATCAGATCTTCGACACCGCGGCCCGCGCCGAAAAGCCATTCGCCCCATAGCGCAGCCCTGACATCGTTGGTTACCACAACGGGAAGTCCGCATGCCTTTTCCACGTCACCCCGAAGCGGAACGTCACGCCAGTCCAGGTTTGGCGCAAACACGACGGCCCCGGTCTCCGGGTCTACCTGCCCGGCAACCCCGATTCCGACCCCGGACATCGGCGCGCCAGACGGATTACCCTTGTCCTTGAGCTGTCGAACCCCATCGACGATCTGCTTGATTACCGCCCCGTAGCCCCCTTGCGTTTCGGTATCGTAGCGAAGCCGCTCCAGCAAACGTCCTTCATCATCTACGATGCCAAGAGCTATCTTGGTACCGCCCAGATCGACTCCGACTGCACATTTTTTCATATCCATAGCTTAGATCTTCCGAATCTTGCCGGGCAGAACCCTAACGGAGAAATCTTTCATCTTCCGCCAATCCAGCGACTGATGACGAGGGATGACCAATACCCCTTCGGCCGCCCGGTCCGACACTGAAACCTTGATTTCAATGGTCCCGTTATCCAATTCCAGGGACACCCTGTCACCGTCGCAAACACCTGCGCGGCAGGCATCTTTAGAATTCATCGACATATATGGTTCGGCAATAGCCGAAGCAAGGCTATCCGACCAGGCCGAAAATTCCGTTGTGCCGAACATCCACTCGACCATCAAAAGCTCCAGTGGTTCGGCGTTTTCGGGTCTTTGCGATGACTCTTCGATCCGGGAGTTCCAATTCCCAGTCAGCCCCGCTTTTCCTTGAAGCACCCTTATTCCATCGACAGGGTAATTATCGGAGCCGAATGCTTCAAAGGCAGCGTGCTCCGCCGGGATGAATTCGCCCGGGGAAATATCGGCCGCTCCAGTATCGGGCGTCGAACCGGCAATTTCCCAAAGCGCCTTCCAGGCCGGAAGGTGATCGCCTCCCGGAATAGAATTGCTGTAGACGCGCGGCGGGTGTTCCCCTCCCCAGACAGGCACGCCTCCGTGATGAACCGGCCGGGCAAACTGGGCCCTTCCTTCCTGGTTGACATATGTGGCGCCAGTTTCAAAGATGGTGGAAGCCGGATAAAAAATGGAAGCTCGACTCACAGTCGAGGATGGGAAATAGTCTATCGCAACCACAAGTTCGAGGCTTTCCATAGCCCGCTCGAGCCTGACCCGGTCCGGATAATAATGAAAAGGGTCGCTTTCCACAACTACCAGCGCTTTGATAAGACCGTTTTCAATATCGCCGATAAGGTCGCCAAAAGCTTCGCCATCGGTTCCGGAAAGGAGCGCGGAACTAAAAGAGCCCGCCCCTGGAAGCAGATAAAAAAGGCCTGCCTGTTTTCCTGCCAGCCGCAACAGACGGACACAATCGGCGGTAAACGATGGCGTAGTCTCCCGGGTCACGTCGGTTCCGCAAATTATCACCGGCCTTTGACTGGCTCCCAGTCTTTCGGCAAGCGAAAAAATCCCGGCAGGGACCTCACTTTTCCCCTTTTCGGCAACAAGGGCGCTATAAAAATCCACAGCCTCTTTTCCGAACCCTGTCGAATCCTTTGCCAACGCAGCGCTTATCAGCATGCCCAGGTACAGCTCGATCTTTCCGGGCGCAGCCGGTATATGGTCGAAATCGCAGGGCAGGAAAAGCGGACGCGGATCGATTGTGACAATGGGGGCCTGCTTCCTGGACGCCTGCCTGACCGCCAGGGCCGCCATCCCTGCTTCATTGAGGGGATCGGCCCCGGCAATGACTATAAAATCCGCATTCTCGATTTCCCGCAGCGACACGGCGATGTCGCCGTCAAGCCGTTCAAGGGCCGAGCGCGTCTTCCGCAGTTTTGCAGGATCGGTAAAAAATACCGGCCCGCGCCAACCTCTTGTCCTGCATATTTTCCCTAGCATGCACTGTGACTCGAGGCTGTTTCGAGCCGAGCCTACCGCTGCGATAGCCCCGGGACCATATTTTTCGGCTACATTGTCCAGATCTTCCCGTGCTTTTGCGATAGCTGCCTTCGCGGAAACGTCGCTTCCCTGAATTCGCGGCGTCCAGGGCCGCTTCTCGTGGAGTGCGCCTCCATTCGAGTAAGAAAATCCAAATCTGCCCGCATCGCATATGAAGTACCCGTTTACATCCTGATTGTAGCGGGCCTCCACGCGCATGACCCCTCGGTAATGAGCGTTTGCGATCGTGTTGCACCCAAGCGGGCAGTGGTTGCAAAGCGAAGGCGCTCTGTGGAGATCCCACCGTCTTACTTTGAACCGGGCGGTTTTGTCCGTGTAGACACCTGTTGGGCAGATGTCTACCAGGTTTCCAGAAAAAGGGCTTTCGAGCTTACCGTCCGAAAACCTTCCAAAAAACATGCGGTCCCCGATCTGCAGTGGGCCGAGGTCCCTGTATCCTGAAAACTCCTGGTAGTACCTGGAACAGCGGTAGCAATGGATGCACCGGTTCATTTCATGCTGTATGTAAGGTCCCAGGTACTGGTCGCGATAGGTTCTCTTTTTGCCCCGATAACGGCGGATTGCGTGTCCGCCCGACACCGTTTCATCCTGCAGCAGGCATTGTCCGCCCTCGTCGCATACAGGACAATCCAGGGGATGATTCATCATCAGCAGCTCGATTACCCTTTGGCGGAACTGAACCGCTTCTTCGTCGGTTGTAGATACGACCATCCCATCCTGAGCATCGATCATGCAACTCATCTGCACGCCTTTGAAGGGGCCCTGGATAAACTTGACCGCACACATCCGGCATGCCCCAACCGATCCCAGCGCCTCGTGATAGCAGAAGCGAGGGATCATGATGCCCAACCTTTCGGCGGCGTCGATAACCTTGCTGCCCTTTGGGACATCTACTTCAAGATCGTCAATGATCAGCCTTGGCATGGAAAGGACATCCTTTTTCACTAATATGTTGGCGTACTTCATCTTCAAAAAAATCAAGAAGGCTGATTACCGGTTCTGCGGCCCCCGGGGCAAGAGCGCAATAAGAGTTCCACACCTCCTTGCACAATCTCCTCAAATTGGGGATATCTTCTTCTTTCCCCTCTCCGTTTTCGATTCTCCACAGCAGGTCCCGCATGTATGGCAACCCTTCCCGGCAGGGCGTACACCACCCGCACGACTCACGGGCGAAGAATTCGATCAGATTCAAAGTGGCGCCCACAAGACAGGTTTTTTGATCGAAGACCATTATGGCGGCGGTGCCGAGGCGGTTTCCGATTTTCTTGAGATCTTCGAAATCCATCGGGATATCGTAATGCTCCCTGGTCATGAACCGGGTCGAAGCCCCACCCGGAAGACAGGCTTTGAATTCGGAGCCCGGACTCATTCCTCCACAGTATTCTTCGATTATCTCGCTCAGCCGCGTGCCGATCGGCAGCTCGACCGCGCCAGGGATATTTACTTTACCGCTTATGCCGTACAACTTGGTGCCGGCCCCATGCGGGGTGGCGCTCAGGCCTTTGAACCACTCGGGACCGTTGCGCAGAATATGAGGCACACAGGCCAGGGTTTCCACGTTATTAACGACGGTCGGCTTGTCCCAGAGGCCTTTTTCGGTCGGATATGGAGGGGGCTTTACGGGGTTGGGTCTTTTCCCCATTATGGCGTTTAGCAGCGCGCTTGCCTCTCCGCAAATATATCTTCCCCCGCTGCGATGGACCACGATGTCAAAAGAAAAATCCGTACCAAGGATGTTGTTTCCCAGAAAACCTGCCTGCCGCGCGTATTCCAGCTCGCGCTCTAATATGACCGCACTGCTTTCGTAGGACGGACGGACAAAGAAGAATGCTTTGGAGGCCGAAAAGGAGTAACCCGAAAGGACCATGCCCTCGATTATGCAGTGCGGGTCAACATGGAGCAGAATGCGGTCCTTGAATGTTCCAGGCTCCATCTCGTCGCCGTTTGCGACAAGATATCGCGGAAAGGCGCCCGATTCCGGAACCGCCGCCCATTTTTTCCCGCAGGGAAAACCTGCGCCGCCTCGACCCAGCAGGCCCGATTGATCCACCAAACTTATGATCTCTTTGGGTGAAACCGCTCCACCGACGAATTTTTCGAGGGCCTGGTACCCGCCGCTTTCGCGGTATTCGTCCAGGGTCGCCACCCGGTCCGGTTTCCTGTTTTTGAACAATACCTGAGGATATTGCGGCATGACAATTATTCCGATTCGTGAAATTCGGCTGAATTGGCCAGTTTATCAAGGATTCTGTCGATTTTTTCCGGGGTCAGTTTTCCATACACCCGCTTATTTATCACCATTGCGGGAGCACGGTCGCAATAGCCGATACAGCAGACCGGCAGAAGCGTGAAGAGCCCATCCGGACTTGTCCCGCCCATGGGAACGCCGGCGCGGGCGCTGATGTAGTCGATTATGCTCTGGTGGCCTTCGAGCCAGCATACGGTGCTGTCACAGACCTTGATGACATATTTTCCAACAGGGCTTCGGTAGATATAGTCATAGAACGTGGCAAGCTCCTCAAGCTCAAGGGGAGTCATGCCGAGCAGCCCCGCCGCTTCGACCATGGCTTCGTCACTCATCCAGCCCTGGAGTTCCTGAATTTCGAACATCACATCTATGGCCTTCTCGCGGGGCGATTCCGCATCCGAAATCATTTTCTCAAGCTTGAGTTTCAATTCATCAGGAAGCATATGAGAGTTTTCAGTTTTGAGTTTTGAGTTTTGAGTTATGAGTCAGTTACGTTCCATCCGAAGTCTAAATCTTCCACGGCAACGAGGGTCTAAAAGGCAGCGCTTAATTCTTTCATATTACTTGAAGTTGCATTATTTTTAATCAACTGCAAACTAAGTCTGTGGCCGTAAAAGTCAATGAACAGGGAGCAGTGGAGATTTTCGTCTTCCGATTAAAGGCGCCGCTATGATTGACGAGAAAATTCTGCAGGAAATTGTCACGCGCATTGTTGCAGCCACGAAACCCAGCCAGGTAATTTTGTTTGCCTCCTACGGGCGCAACGAGGCTGATGAAGACTCCGACCTTGATATTATGGTTATTCAGCCGCGGGAGACCAATCGAGGGGAAGAAATGGTGCTTTTGCGCCAACTTATTGGTCCCATCGGGACCGGGGTGGATGTGTTGGTATACTCGGAAGCCGAATATGAACGGCGCAGCCGCGTAGCCGGCACATTGCTCTACTGGGCACGGAAGGAGGGGCGCACGATATATGAAGCCCCACATTGAGGAACCCGCGGAAGCTTACCGATGGCTGCTGGACTATTCCAGAACCACCGCGCTGTATGATTCGATGAAAGCGCTGCTGCATTGGGACCAGCGCACATGCCTTCCCCGGGAAGGCCATTCACACCGAGCGGAGCAAATCGCAACAATCACCGCTCTTCTTTACAGGCGCACGACGGACCCCCGGTTCGGAGAAATGCTTGCGAAGGCCGAAGACTCGGGAATCGCAGGAGAACCTCTATCCGATGAGGCTGCAAATCTACGTGAATGGAAAAGAAGATATGAGCGCTCAACCAAAATATCGGAAACGCTCGCAGTAGAGCTTGCAAAGGCGGGCTCCGAAGGGGAGCTTGCCTGGCAAAACATGAGACGCCAAAATGACTGGAAAGGGTTTCTTCCGTATCTCAAGCGTATCATAAGCCTTAAACGGCAGGAGGCTGCGGAGCTTTCCAGTGATGGGGAAGAGATTTACGATGCGCTGATCGAAAATTTCGAACCGGGCGAAAAAGCAAAAAATATCGAACCCCTTTTCGACAGGCTTGCAGGGGCTGCTTTTGAATTGCTCCAAAGAATCGAAAACTCGGGGCAAAAACCGGACACGGCAGCCTTAAAGGGTGATTCACCTGAGTCCATTCAGAAGCGCTTCATAGAGAAAGTAGTCACCCGCCTGGGCTACAATCTCGGCGCAGGCAGGATAGACCTCTCAGCCCATCCTTTTACCTCGAAGATCGGACCGGGTGACGTTCGAATAACTACAAGGTTCGACCCAAACTCGCCTGTAATGGGCCTGCTCAGCTCGATCCATGAAACTGGACACGCCCTCTACGAGCAGGGTCTGCCACTGGAACATTGGGGCACCCCTCGCGGCAGGTCGATATCAATGGCAATCCACGAGTCCCAGTCGCGAATGTGGGAAAACATAGCGGCAAAGTCTTTCGGGTTCTGGAAGCATTTCTACCCCGAAGCACGCGCGCATTTTCCGTGGTTGAACAACGTGGAGATCGGCAAGTTCCTTTTCGCCCTGAACGAGGTTCGTCCAAGCCTGATACGCACCGAGGCGGATGAGGTTACCTACAATCTTCACATCATCATGCGATTTGAACTGGAGAGAATGCTGATCGGAGGGCAACTCGAGGCAGACGATCTCCCCGAAGCCTGGAACACCAAAATGGAAAAGTATTTTCACCTGCTCCCGCCCGATCACGCCGACGGCGTGATGCAGGACGTACATTGGCCGTCAGGAGCAATCGGCTATTTTCCCAGCTATGCCCTTGGAAACATGTATGCAGCGCAGTTTTACGCCAAAGCGGAACGGGATTCTGGCGATTTGCAGAAAATGTTCGAAGCGGGTGAATTTGCTCCTCTTCTCGAATGGTTTCGGCAAAACGTCCATTCGCAGGGAAGCCGCTATCTCCCCCGAAGCCTGGTACAGGCCGCCACGGGCGAGGAACTCAAGGCTGATTATTTGATCGATTATTTGAGAAACAAATATGAAAGGCTCTACGGGTTGTAACGGGGTAAAAGGGTTGCGGGTTGTGGGTTGTGGACTGTCCGACCTGGTTCATGCCCTGTTTCCGGAGGAAGCGATCCCTCCACCGGCAAGTCTTGTTGACACGGATGAACACGGATAGACACGGATACATCAAGAAAATCAATTCAGGACCCATTTTTACTCCGTTTGGCAGAGCTGCTTAAAACCTCCCTTGCGCTCCGCTCCGAGGCAATCCGTTTGGATACCGATAAATACGGATGGACACGGATTTCTCACCACTTCGCGGTTATAAGGCCTGCGCCGCGTGGGATCAGTTGTCAGCAAAACCGATCTGCAAGTCCGAATTGGAGCGATCGATATCAACGAGAAGAGGCAAAAAGGCAATTAGAAATTATGAATTAGTATCTCAGGTCCCCATGGGACACCCTGAAACCGCGAAAAGGTGGAGGCCCCCCTGTTCGTCATTCCGGCAGGGTTTTTGGGCCGGAATCCAGCGGAGCCGCTACGTCCGCAGACGCCGTTTGAACGAGAATGAAACT
>OMOE01000106.1:0-1775 GCA_900290365.1 Syntrophobacter sp. SbD1
TTATTGAATATACAGAGGAATGAGCCTTATTGCGAGGCGTTGCTCCGAAACTCCTGTCAAAGACCGAACAGAAAAGCAGAACTTTTCGGCTTGAGGCTGAACCTGTAGCCATGTGGACCTGAGCTTGACCTGTTCATCCCATTCTAACCGCTCTACGCCCCTTCTGGCCGCATTTTCGGCTTTCTCCCATATTCCCACAAAGCCTCGTCCGCCTCAATTCCCGGCAGCCCTGCAATGACCGTAACCCTGCCCGTTGACGTTATCCAGGGCAGCGTCAACGTGAACGGCATCGGCAGCGTTGACGTTATCGGCATCCACAACATTACCGGCAGAGTTAACGTGACCGGCAGGATTGACCCTGACAAGACCGGCAGTCCTGCCTTGACCATTAACGTGATCGTCAACAGCCTTGACGTGATCGGCAGAGGCAACTTCGACGGTATCGGCAACGGTGACGTGATCGGGTGCCTGGACCCTTCCGACTGACGTGCCTTGACCGGAAACAAGACGTTAACTTAGAATTGTGATCTTGACGGCAAGCAATTTTTCTCCGGGTCAAATATCGTGCCAAATCGAGACGGTTCACCCGGAAAATATTTCATTTTGGACTTCGGGGGGTGTCGCGTTTCGGGGGGTGGTGGTGTCATACTTACCCCGCTGTTATTCCAAGGACGAAAATTCAAACTTCCTACTAAATCGGTAGGTTGTTGGATCGGCCGATGTATTTTCCCTGTATTTACAGCGAATAGAGCGAGAATAATGACAGGAATTTGTCGTTTCTCGCTGTTCACTGAAGCCGGATTGTACGCTCATATTGTTGATACAAAATAGGGTCAAGGATGCTACAATTTAAGCTTCAATTCAAACCGACCATCGGGCATGCTACAGGATGCCCGGCAAGAAAAGCGAGCCGCGCAGCGGCGAAGGGGGTGTGGGGGGCGCAGCTCCCCGCGCTTTTAAGATCCATCTTTTAGCATGAACCAGAGAGGCCAATGATGCGGCCGGTTGTCGCCATTACAATGGGAGATCCGTGCGGGGTCGGACCGGAAATAATCGTCAAGGCGTTCGATTCGCGCGGGCTTGCGCCTAAGCGGTGCTCTCCGCTGGTGATCGGAGACAGGATGCCGCTTGAGCGTGCAATAAGGCTTCTTGGATCATCCGCGGCAATTTGGCCCTTAACCGGGGAAATGCTGCCTGCGTTTCGCCGGGGCAACCTTCAGGTTGGCGAGGGCGTAATTCCACTTTTGGATGCGACACCGGTATCGGGTGCGGGAAATCCGTCACCCTTACTTGCGCCGGCCGACATTGAATACGGCAAACCCTCACCGGCTGCATGCGAGGCCACGGTCTCATGGATAAGGACAGCGGTCGGGCTTGCTGGCGAAAACTCTGTCGATGCCGTCTGCACCTGTCCCATAAACAAAGAGCAGCTTCACGGGCAGGGCTTCCCGTTTCCTGGGCATACGGAATTCATACGGGAGTTGACGGGCGCTCAAAAGGTGGTCATGATGCTTGCGGGGCCCAGGCTGAAGGTGGCGCTGGCTACCATCCACGAATGCATCGCCGATGTCCCGGGCCTGATTACAAAAGAACTGCTGAGATCGGTCATCCGAATCACGGCCGAATCGATGTCGAATGACTTTGCCGTGAAATCGCCCCGCATTGCCGTTGCAGGCTTAAACCCGCATGCGGGAGAAGCCGGAAGGTTCGGGCGTGAGGAAATCGAGGTTATCAGGCCGGTAATTGGAGAGTTCGGCGCCGGCCCCATTGTGGCG
>OMOE01000106.1:1785-34035 GCA_900290365.1 Syntrophobacter sp. SbD1
GGTAATTGGAGAGTTCGGCGCCGGCCCCATTGTGGCGGGCGGCCCAAGGAGCGGTTTTAGCGCCCGAATCAGCGGTCCCTGGCCGGCGGATACCGTTTTCCACCGCGCCATGTCAAACGAGTTTGACGCGGTGATAGCCATGTACCACGACCAGGGACTCATACCGGTAAAGCTCGTTCATTTCAACGAGGCCGTAAACGTAAGCCTGGGACTTCCAATCGTGCGCACCTCGGTCGATCATGGGACCGCCTACGACATAGCAGGCACAGGAACAGCGGACCCGGGGAGCCTGGTGGAAGCCGTAGGCCTCGCAGCCTTCATTGCTCAAAATAGAATTCATTAGAAGTTTTTAGTTTTGAGTTTTGAGTTTTTAGTTTTGAGTTAACGTCTCCCGCTCAATCGAATCAGGGACTGCAGATTGCATGGAAGAATCGATCTACATACATGGAGCGCGGCAGAACAACCTCAAGAATATCGACCTGCGGGTCCCTCGAAACAGGTTCGTCGTAATCACGGGGGTGAGCGGGTCGGGCAAATCTTCGCTCGCCTTCGATACCCTTTTCGCCGAAGGTCAGAGGCGCTATCTCGAGGCGCTATCCACCTATGCGCGCCAGATGGCCGGAAGGCTCAATGCACCGCTCGTGGATGAAATCGAGGGACTGAGCCCTTCGATTGCAATCGAGCAAAAAGGCTTGCCCCACAATCCCAGATCAACAGTGGGGACACTGACCGAGATTTATGATTACCTGCGGCTTCTTTTCGCCCGGCTGGGCACAATTTATTGCCCGAACTGCGATTTGCCCGTCCGGAGCTGGACCGTAGCCGAAATAGTGGCGGATCTTTCTGAGTGCCTGCCCCCGAAAAGCCGGATTCTGCTCCTTGCGCCGCTTGGGCAGATTTTAGAAAACAATTTGCCCAATCTTGTGAAACGGCTCAGGAGAGACGGTTTCGGCAGGGTTCGAGCCGATGGCGCCATCTATGAACTGGACCCCCTTCCTTCCTTCCCTCGCAGGCCCTCTCACCTTATCGAAATTGTTGTCGACCGGCTCGTGCTGGATGAAGAAAAGCGCAGGCGGCTCATCGATTCGCTGGAACTCGCATTAAGGGCAGGAAAAGGAACGGCCGGAATAGCCACTCCCGAAGGGTGGCAAAGATTCTATTGCGAGTCGGCCCGGTGCGCTTTATGCGGATATACCGGACCGGAGCTTACGCCCACTCTTTTTTCTTTTCAGCACCCCTTTGGCATGTGCCCTTCATGCAGGGGTCTGGGCCATGCAGGATCCGACGGGGAAGGGGCTTCCTGTGATGAGTCTGCCGGCACCGCGGCCGATTCTCAAGAAGAGGCGCCCGAGGTCCCGGGATTGATATCCGAACCTTCCACCTGCCCTGCCTGCAAGGGAACCAGGCTGAGCGAAGCCGCTCGCTCGGTTCGGCTGGGAGGTCTTTCGATAGATCGTGTTTCCGCGCTGAATCCGGCTGCCGTAGCGGTGTGGATTAAAGGACTTGATTTCGACGAATCCGGGCGGCAGATTCTAGAGCGCCCCCAAAAAGAAATCCTTAGCCGATTGGATAACCTGGTTGAACTCGGGCTACCCTATCTGACCCTGGACCGCTCCTCCAACACTCTTTCGGGCGGCGAGGCCCAACGCGTTCGACTGGCCCACCAGATAAGCTCGCATCTTTCCGGTGTTCTCTATGTTCTCGATGAACCCAGTGTCGGTTTGCATCCGCGCGACCACCGAAGGCTTCTCGACATCTTGATGCGGCTCCGGGACGCCGGCAATAGCCTGGTTGTGGTCGAACACGACAGGGAGACGATCCTTCGCTCGGATCACGTCATCGATATGGGGCCGGGAGCCGGGACCCAGGGAGGGGAGGTTGTTTTTTCGGGGCCGCCCGATCAGATAGCAAACTGCCCCGGTTCGCTCACCGGGCTCTATATCTCGGGCAAAAAACAGATCCAAACTCCCAGACACCGTAAAAAGAGCGGGGATTTTTTCCGGCTGACCGGCGCATCAGGTCACAACCTCAAGTCCATTTCCGCCGATTTTCCATACGGATGTATGACATGCGTAACAGGGGTCTCGGGTTCGGGCAAAAGCACTCTCATTTTGGATACTCTCTATCGCGCGCTTGCTCGAAAGATCAATAATGTTCAAACCAATCCCGCTCCGTTCTCCACCCTTGAAAACGCCGAGCGGCTTGCAAAAGTGATCCTTGTCGATCAATCGCCCATCGGAAGGACGCCACGCTCGATTCCGGCAACCTACACGGGAGTCTTTGGCCTCATCAGGCAACTCTATTCTCAAGTGCCCGAAGCGCGAGCCCGGGGTTATTCCCCCGCACGCTTTTCTTTCAACGCAAAGGGGGGCAGGTGTGAGAACTGCCGAGGCGAAGGCCTTCAACGAATCGAAATGTATTTTCTGCCGGATATATACGTCACCTGTCCGGCCTGCCAGCGAAGCAGGTATAACCGGGCAACACTGGACATTACCTATCGGGGCCACTCGATAGCTTCGGCCCTGGAGATGACGGTTTACGAGGCAGCCGTCTTTTTCTCGAATTTCAGGGCTATCCGCTACAAGCTCGATGCCCTTATAGACGTCGGAATGGGATACATACGGCTGGGCCAGCCGGCCACCACTCTTTCGGAGACGTCGGAATGGGATACATACGGCTGGGCCAGCCGGCCACCACTCTTTCGGGGGGTGAGGCCCAGAGGATCAAACTGGCGGCTGAACTTAGCCGGCGTGGACAGGGAAGGGCCCTCTATATCCTCGATGAGCCAACGACCGGTCTGCACTTCGAAGATATCAGCAAACTCCTGCATGTCCTGCGCAAACTGGTTGACCAGCAGAACACGGTTATTGTCATTGAGCATCATCCGGACGTAATCAAATCGGCCGATTACGTAATCGATCTGGGACCGGAAGGCGGGGAAGGCGGGGGGCGGATCGTTGCGGCAGGTACGCCCGAGGAGGTCGCCCGGTCGAAAAATTCCCATACCGCGCCCTACCTGCGTGAGGCGTTGGGGATTCGGTAACTCCTGAAGCGAAAAGCAAGGAGCGTGAAGCGGGAAGAAACACGGGGCCGGCCTGCTCCCTGCTCCCCAGTTCGGACCAAACTGGGTGCTAGGAAGAGCAAGTCACTGCTTCTGAGCTCTCCTTTTGATGAGAAGCTCATATCTCAATCGGAAATCCCTTTATTGATCTCGGAAATGGCTTGTTCAAAGGGAATTGCCTCCGTTGAGTCTTCTTTAGCACTGTCGTAGGCCCGTATATCCTCGAGTTCTTCAAGCGCATCGAGGATTTGCTCCCAATCCGAAATAGGCACCACAACGGCCTTGCGGTTTCCTTCCTCATCAACCAGATAATGTCCATGGAACCCGATCATTTTTTCTCCTCATTAAACTCCATTCCTAACAAGGCTTATGCACACTAACGGATAACTTGGCAATTCTGAAAACACCGGCGCTCTCGTGACTCAGTCGTAAGAAGAAAAGACCATGGAGAAGATACTGGAAGATCCCTCCGTAAAACATAAAAGGAGAGCCTCTTGCAAAACTCCATTTTAAAAGGGTTTGCGGGCTGGAAGCCCGCGCTCCCGGGGAATGGCCGTGTTGCCTGGGAGCGCGGGCTTCCAGCCCGCAAAGTAGATCCCGGACATTTTGCAAGAGGCTCAGGATTTACGGAAAAATCCGCGAATCCTTTTTATGGCCATGAGCTCCCTGCTCCGGGGCACAGCTCTCCACTCTTTCAGGAATCTATCTTTGCGAAAAGCGCCGCTGCTTTGGCCGCTTCCATTACTTCCTTGAGTGGGACCTTTTTTTCCAGGGCGATTCGCTTGCAATCTTCATATTCAGGAGAGATATTGGTAATGCGCTCGTTTGTTTCCGCCACTTTGCACCTTACCGGTCCGTATTGAGTCTGGACCTCCCGGATCGTCCTATCGGCCTTTAGATGGTTTTCCAGTCTCCACCTCAGTCCAATCGTAGTGGTTTCGCGCAGAACGAAGTCAGTGAACCGCTCTACAAGGTGGGGCTGACATATTACCGTTACAAGTGTTCCAGGACGGTTTTTCTTCATCTGAACCGGGCTCAGAAAGACGTCCAAAGCGCCCATCTCGAGCATCCTGCTCATGAGATAGTCATACATCTGAGGGTTCATGTCATCGATGTTGGTTTCAAGGACGGCTATATGTTCTTTTTCATAGCCCCGCAGTTCACCCTGTGCTTCTCCTATCATGATACGCAGCAAATTGGGGATATCGTGATCCAGGGTTCCAGCCCCATATCCGATTTGTTCCATGGTCATTGACGGCGATGGTCCGAAACCAGAGGAAATGGTCGTAAGTATTGCCGCTCCGGCAGGTGTCAGCAGTTCGCCGTCGGCTCCCGTGGAATAGAAAGGCTTACCCTTGATCAATTCGGCGGTGACCGGGTCAGGTACCGGCGATATCCCGTGTGCGCACTCAACGGTCCCGGTCCCGACATGGAGCGGCGAACAATAGACCCTCTCGATCCCCAGGGCCGCAAGCCCCGCCACGCTGCCCACCACAGCGATGACAGCATCCATCGCGCCTGCCTCGTGAAAATCAATTTGATCTATTGTGGTTCGATGGACCTTGGCTTCGGCTTTCGCCAGCCGCCTGAAGATCGTGAGACTTTTTTGTTTTACCGCGTCATCGAGGCTGCTTGTTCCGATAATTTCCTCTAGGCGGTGGGACCGCCGGCCGGGTTCGCCGCTGCCTTCGGCGGCGGCAAGAAATAGTCTCCGCCCCGTATCGTGATGGTGGAGGTCATCAACGGTTACAATCGCGCGGCTTCCACCAATACCCTTCCTGACCACCTTCTCCACATTCACTTCGTAATGTGAAAGGCTGAGTTTGGCGAGTTCATCTCTAAGCCGTTCGAGGCTCAGTCCGGCGTCCAAAAGGGCGCCCAGTATCAGGTCGCCGCCGGCCCCAGAGAAACAGTCGAAGTAGGCGATTCTCATTTGTTTCTCCCATTGCGCCATATCACACGGGTGTGCGCGCGGCATCTTCGATAGCCGGTTCAGGACGCGCATTCTTCAGGGCCATTTTGTTGATGAGTCCGGCCTGATATCCGGCGCCAAAACCATTATCGATATTGACCACCGAGACCCCGGAGGCACAACTGTTGAGCATGCTGAGCAGCGCAGCCACGCCTCCGAAGCTTGCGCCATAGCCGATGCTGGTCGGCACTCCAATGACGGGACAGGAGACCAGTCCGCCAACAACACTGGCAAGCGCGCCTTCCATGCCCGCCACCACTACAGCGACATTGGCATCGAGCAAGTCATCGCGCATATGTAGAAGGCGGTGAATTCCGGCAACCCCCACATCATAGGTCCGCATGACCCGGTTGCCGAGGACCTCGGCCGTAACGGCAGCTTCTTCGGCGACAGGGATGTCCGAAGTCCCCGCGCTCACCACGGCAATGTTGCCGGCCTTATCAACCGGTTCAGGCCGAATGACAACGATTCGGGCCGTTTCGTAGTATTCACAATCAGTCACGCCGCGAACGGCCTCATAGACTTCGCGCCCCGCTCGCGTGGCCAGGATATTAGTATGGTTTTGTGAAAGCCGCTGCGCAATGCCCTCAATTTGGGCGATAGTTTTCCCCTGGCAGAATATGACCTCCGAAACACCCGTGCGGATACACCTGTGATTGTCAATTCTGGCGTAACCCAAATCTTCAAACGGAAGTTTCTTCAATTCGAGCATGGCCGCTTCAAGGTTAATCCGGCCGTTTTGAACCATTTCAAGCAGGTTCCGGAGATGCTTTTGGTCCATTTTTAATCACCTTTCGTAAGAAGGAAGTAGCGTGGAGCAAGGAGCAGGAATTAAAAGAGTGATATCCGCTTCCAGCTATTCGTTTTCAGCTCACTGCTTCTCGATTCCCACTTCCCGATTAAGGCTGCCCATGCGATATCCTTGCAGGTCGAGGGTCACGAACTTAAAGCCGAGATTTTTGAAAAACGATACGACCTGTGTTCGAACCTCACTGTCAAGCAGCTTTGCTACGTCTTCTTCCGCCACTTCGATGCGTGCGGTGTCGCCGTAATGCCTCACGCGAACCTGCCTGCTGATTGATTTGGATCTTATAAATTCTTCCGCTGCATCGACCTGCCTGAGCCTTTCGGCCGTGATCGGGGTCCCGTAAGGGAGTCGTGTCGCCAGGCAGGGATACGAGGGCTTATTCCATGTGGAAAGCCCAAGGTCCCTGGACAGTGCCCTGATGTCCGCTTTGGAGAGCCCCGCTTCGAGCAATGGGCTTCTCACCCCGAGTTCGCGGACTGCTCTCATGCCCGGCCGATAATCCGACTGGTCATCAACGTTGGAACCATCTGCCACTAGCGAAAACCCCCGTTCTGCTGCAATATGGATAATTGCCGAAAAGCGGCTTTTCTTGCAAATGTAGCACTTGTCTTCAGGATTTTTGACAAACTCGGGATATTTCATTTCGTCGGATTCAATTATCAGGTGGCTGACGCCGAACTCCGCAGCAAGCCTCTTCGCATCCCCCATCTCGTGGCGCGGGGTAGTTTCCGATAAAGCGGTCACCGCCAACACCTTTTTATCGAGCACCATTTGAGCGACGCGCAGAAGCAAAGTGCTGTCGACCCCTCCGGAAAAGGCGACAACCACGCTCTTCATTTGCGCGAGGATCTCCTTGAGCCGACAATACCTGTAAGCAATATCGTTGTCCATCGAAGTCTTCATCGGTTCTTACTCCAAAACGGAAGTCGGGAAACAGAGAGCAGAGAACAGATGTCATGATAACATCTAAAGCTTTGAATTTTTACACATGTATTGCTTTTGTGGAGTCTTCGAACCGGAAATCTTTAATTTCTTTTGGCATTGTCTTCCCGGAAGATTATCTTAAGAGAATGCAGAGCCTCTTGCAAAACTCAATAGGACCGTCACCCCGGCGATTGACAACCCGGCCGCAACCCAATGGCTCCTGCGTGGGGCCACGGTCGATCTTGAGGCCGGGGTCCAGAAACGCTTGAAGAACCTGGATTCCGGCCTTCGCCGGAATGACGATGAAGGAGTTTTGCAAGTACCTCTGCAGTATAGGAGAATCAAAATCCCCCCTGCCCCTGCCCCCCTTTAGGAAAGGGGGGAAATTTGCAACATCTCGCAATTGCGACACAGCCTCCTTCGCCGGAATGACGATGAAGGAGTTATTGCAAGAGCCTCGGTGAATCCATTTTCCCTCAAATTTGCGGCTTCCCGCCGCTTTTTGTGAGGTTTTAAAATGACTCAAATCGGCAATTACAAGTTTGGCGAAATAGTGGTAGACGGCAAAAGGTATACCGGTGATATAAAGATCATAGACGGATCGGTAATCTCGAACTGGTGGCGCGCGGAGGGACATAAGCTCGCCAGTGCGGACATAGAGGACTTACTGTCCGAAGCCCCTGAGGTTCTCGTTGTGGGGATGGGCCTGCCGGGCCGCATGAGGATAATGGGTGAGTTGCGCGAACGGCTCACGGCAACCGGGATTTCCCTGATTGACGAGCCTACGCCCAAGGCGGTCGATACGTTCAATAAACTGAAAAAATCAGGTAAAAAGGTAGCCGGGGCTTTTCACCTTACTTGCTGAAACGGAATTTCATAAATGAAATACGCCTCTCTTCTCAGTCTCGGCTGCGCGAAAAACCTCGTGGACAGTGAGCAAATGGTAAAGCAGCTTCTCGACCTTGGCTATCGAATGACCGAAGAAGCAGCCGATGCCGAACTTATTGTGGTCAACACGTGCGGATTTCTGGAAAGTGCAGTGCAGGAAGCCATAGAGACTATACTTGAAGCGGCGCGGTACAAGACATCCGGAAAATGCCGCATGCTTGTGGCTGCTGGATGCATGGTGCAAAGGTATGGGAAAAAGCTCCTGAAAGAGCTTCCCGAAGTCGATCTGTTTTTGGGAACATCTCATTGCCACGCACTTGAAGCGGCTTTGGAATCAAAGCTTGCGGGAAACCAGAGACGTCTTTGGATTGCAAGACCGGTGCAGCTACCGGGCGGTGGAGATGGCCGGGTAATCTCTACCGGGTCACACTCCGCGTACCTCAAAATCGCCGAGGGTTGCAGTAATTCGTGTTCGTTCTGCATTATTCCCCACCTGCGGGGTCCGCTAAGGAGCAGGCCGGAAGCCGACATCCTCGCCGAGGCGGCCCGGCTCGCAGCCGATGGGATAAAAGAAATCAACCTGATCGCCCAGGATACAACCGCCTTCGGTCTTGATCGAAACGATCCGGAAGCCCTGCCGGTGCTTCTCGAAAAGCTCGATGGCACGCCGGGTCTTGAATGGATACGGCTCCTTTATTCATATCCGGATCGAATCACGGACCGGTTGCTCCATACGATGGCAAGTGCCGGCAAGATTGTTCCATACCTGGATATTCCCATCCAGCATTGCGCTCCGGCCGTTCTGAAAACGATGGGCCGCCCTGACGGCCCCGTTGAACGGATCATAGACAACATCCGCTCGGCCGTTCCCGGTATTTCGCTTCGCACTTCAATCATGGTGGGTTTCCCCGGTGAGACAAGAGCGGAATTCAAATCGCTCCTCGATTTTATGCAACGAGTCGAGTTCGACCACGCCGGAGTTTTTGCCTATTCTCTCGAAGCGGGTACAAGGGCCGCACGCCTTGCCGGCAGGCCGGGCAAAAAAACCTCTGAAGGCAGGCGTAAATCAATTCTCGATCTGCAAAGGGAGATTTCGAGGCGAAAATTGCAACGTCTGGTCGGGCAAACTCTGCCGGTCCTGATCGAAGGCCCTCACCCGGAAACCGATCTGCTCCTTGCCGGACGCCTGTCCACCCAGGCCCCCGAGGTTGACGGCAGCGTTATAATCACAGCGGGCCTTGCGCAGGCGGGTGAAATCCGCGCTGTGCAGATCACCGCTGCGCATGATTATGACTTGGAAGGCACTATCTTGGAGATTAGCTATGACCGATGATAATTCAAGCAGCACCGACGATCGCGGTATTGTCACGATTAAGAGCCGGCTGCCGTTTTCGCAGACGGTGGAACGGTTGAAATATACGTTTGAGTCTCATGGGATAAAGGTGTTCGCGGTGATCGACCAACAGGCGGAGGCCAGGGCCGTGGATTTGGAGATGTCCCCGATGGTGCTCATACTTTTCGGCAACCCGAAGGCAGGGACGCCGCTTATGAGGGCTCAGCCCCTGTCCGGGCTCGATTTACCACTAAAAGCGCTCGTGTCGGAGGCCAATACCGGCCAAGTGCTGGTTAGCTTCAACTCCACGCAGTACCTTCTTAAACGTCATGGGCTTCCGGACCAACTTGCATCGAACATCGAGCCTGCCGCACACCTTATCGAGAGCGCATTGGCGTGACTGAGGCGGCGTGGCGCCGCAGCCAGGTTGCCTGCTTGCAAAATCGCCGCAGGCGACGGCGTGGCGGGGCTATCGGGCTTTGGAGACCGAATCCAGCGATTGACCTCTCTTACGCCAGGATTTTAAATAAGAAGGTACTCTGAGAAGTAGGTGAGCAGGTGAATGGGGCCACTCGCCCATTCACCTATTTAGATGGTTGCAGGTTTTGCTGCTACTCGATAAAAGTCCTCAGGCATGCCTGCCTGTTCGGGTTTTTCAGTTTGCGCAGGGCCTTCTTCTCGATCTGCCGGATCCTTTCCTTGGAGACATGAAAAATCTTGCCGATTTTTTCCAGGGTCTCAGCCGGTTGGCCATCGAGGCCGAACCTCAGTCTCAGGATCTTTTCCTCCCGTGGCTGCAAGGTGGCAAGCAGCGTTCGAGTTACCTCGGCCAACTCCCTGTCCGAACACTCATCAGCCGGGGAGAGTGCCCTTTCGTCTTCAATAAAGTCACCCAGCCGCTGTTCGTCTTCGCCTATGGGAGTCTCAAGGGAGATAGGCTGAGCTGCCAATGTCAGGACCATCTGCACCTTTTCGACCGGCAGCTTGGAGCGTTCCGCAATTTCCGCAGCCAGCGGCTCCCGTCCCAGTTCCTTCAGCAGTTCATAGTAGACCTTGAAGAAGAGGTTCTTCAACTCGATGAAATGCACCGGCAGCCTGATTGTCCTCGTCTTGTCGTAAATGCCGCGAATGATGCTCTGCCTGACCCACCAGGTCGCATAGGTGCTGAACCGGTTTCCCTTGGTATGGTCGAACCGGCCGACCGCTTTGAGCAGCCCCAGGTTTCCTTCCTGGATCAGGTCGTCGAAAGTCATGCCACGGCCCCTGTAGCGCTTGGCTATGCTCAGGACCAGCCTGAGGTTTGCCCTCACCATCTCCTGCTTGGCCGTGTCCACGGCCCTCATGATTGCCCGGACCCTAACCGGCAAAGTCCAAAAAAGTTGATTGTCCGGATAATCTTTACTGGCTCGCTCCAGCGTGCGCACAACGACTTTGAGCACTTTATCCCTCACCCCGGGGAAGGTTTTCTCATTCTCCAGGAGCTTTTTGACCTTCTCGTTAAGGTCCGCAATTATCCTGTGGTCCGGCACATGTTCCTCGACGATCTGCACCAGTTCGTCCTGTCCGTGCCTTATTATCTGGGCAAGCTCGGTTTCGCGCTCCTGGGTAAGCAGAGGATAGCTGGACACTTCCTTGAGATAACAGGTTATGTGGTCTTCTTCAAAATCTTCAATGGGGGCAGCAACAACTTCCACCTCTTCTTCTTCGGTTTCCAGTTCGACGAGGGCAGGAACACCCTCCTCCTCCTCGGAATCGATCCGGTCTACCCGCTCCAAATCCAAATCAGGGCTCTGAAACCGGTCCGGTATGCCTCGCCCTTCGAGCAGACTTTCAAAATCGTTTTCCGAATCTGGTTTTTTCAGGTAATAATCTATAGGAAGGCACTTTTCAGAGCCGTAAGATTTCATATTTCTTCTCCTTCGCGGCCAGTCGGGCTTAGAATAACCGGCTTTTGCCGCTCCCCCGCTAGCAAATTACACACCATCATGGCCTCAGAGGTTACACTACTGGCCAAATGATTTCAATAGGAAATAAGTTAAGATATATTAAATGCTTAGTCAATACTTAGTAATAAATGCTCAGGAACCCCTTTTTTTGCCGGCCATCCGGGCGGTGGGACCGCCGGCCGGGATTGCCGCCGCCTTCGGCGGAGTCAAGAAAAATCCCCCGACAAATTGAGGTTGTGAGTTATAATTAAAGAGTTTCGAGTTGTTTTTCAACACGTAACCCGAAACGCCCGATTTGACCCAACTCCGTATGATGCCGGGTATTAGGGCTTGAATTCAATCGCCAATGCGTTATAAACTCAATTGCTGTCGTTGCTGTTGCCGTGGATTTCAATTCTTTCTGATCGAGGAGAACTCAAATTGCTTTGTAAAAAGTGCAGCAAAGAGCTTGAATTAGTAAAAGCCTGACGCAGGGCTTACCTGCGCTGCCGTGAATGCGGCGCGACATATAATATACTGGATTTTAGTAAAGAACTGACCGACGAGATGGAAAGAGAACTTTCTTTTTGCAGCATGGACCGGATCTGAAACTCAAAACTGAAAACTAAGAACTCAAAACTTTTCTAATCAGTTTCTCAGCCAAATGGAGAGCATCTTCGAGCTTATCGGGCCTGTTCCCTCCCGCTTGGGCCATATCGGGCCGTCCACCGCCTGATCCCCCCACTTCCTTGACGATCTCTTTTATGAGATTTCCGGCGTGCAACCCGGGGGTCAGCTCCCGGGTGACTCCCACGAGCAGAAAGACCTTTCCCTCCGATACGGCTCCAAGAACGGCAACCCCTTTAGAAAACTTATCCCGGAATTGATCGTTTATCTCCCGAAGGACTTTCGGATCATCAGCTTTGATCTGGGTAATCAGGACCCTGACACCTTCAATCTCAGCGGTCTGATCGAAAAGATCGGCAGATCGTTTGCCGGCGGCCGAGGCCTTAAGGGCTTCGATTTCTTTTTCCATCTGCCGCTGTTGGGCGAGTATTTTTTCCATGCGCTCGGCCACTTCTGAAGGGGCGGCTTTGAGCACGGCCGCTGCACGGTTGAGGACTTGTCTTTGACGATTTATGTATTCAAGCGCCGGCCGGCCGGCAAGGGCCTCGATTCTACGTACTCCGGCGGCTATGCCGGTTTCCTGCAGTATTAGAAAAACCCCCAGTTCTCCCGTCCAGTGCGTGTGGGTGCCTCCGCAAAGCTCGCGGCTGAAGCCCGGAATTTCAACAAGCCGGACCCGGTCTCCGTACTTTTCTTCAAAAAGGGCCATAGCCCCGGTTTTCAGGGCTTCTTCAAGCCCCATTATACGGACGGTTAGCTGGTGATTTCGACGGATCTCGTCATTTGCCAGCCGCTCGATCTCGGCCAATTCTTCCGCGGTCACAGCGCTAAAATGGCTGAAGTCGAACCGGAGGCGGTCCGGCCCAACGAGCGAGCCGGCCTGTTTTACGTGATCTCCGAGGACTTTGCGAAGGACCGCGTGCAGGATATGGGTGGCAGTGTGGTGAATTTCGGTGTCCTTGCGCAACTGGGCGTCAACGGCCAGCTTAACGGTATCGCCGGCGTGGAAAGTTCCCGATTCGACCTTGCCCATGTGTACAATCAGGTTTCCGGGGAACTTGATGGTATCGGAGACGACAATTTTGCCCGCAGGCCCTGTTATAACCCCCGTATCCCCAACCTGCCCGCCTGCCGCCCCATAAAAAGGGGTGCCGGCCGTGAGCAGCTCGACAGCCATACCCTCGGAGGCAGAGCCGATTTCCTCGCCACCGCTGATCATTGCGATAATCTCGGAGTCCGCCTGAGTAGTTTCATAACCAAGAAATGTTGTCGCGAGGCCCCTTGAGCTGATCTGCCCATAGACTTCGGGGACCTGGCGATCGCCGCTCCCTTTCCAGGCAGCCCTGGACTGCTCACGCTGCTTTTTCATAAGATCATGGAAACCGGCCTCATCGACCTGGAAGCCCGATTCCCGGGACATATCGGTGACAATGTCGATAGGAAACCCATATGTATCGTAGAGTTTGAAAATTAGAGAGCCCGGGATCGTTTGAGCATTTTCGTCGGTCAGCCGCTTAATTTCGGTCTGCAGAAGCCTCAGGCCATTGTCGAGGGTTTCGTTGAATCGTTCTTCCTCGTTTTGGATAACCCGGGTAATAAAGCTGCGGTTTTCCAGCAACTCCGGATAAACGTCCTGCATGGATTCCATGACCGATACGGCAACCTCCGACAAAAATGGCCTGTCCAGCCCCAGAAAACGGCCGTGCCTCAAAGCGCGGCGAATTACGCGTCTCAACACGTAGCCGCGCCCTTCGTTGCTGGGCAAGGCGCCGTCTCCGATCAGAAAAGCCGAAGCGCGGCTATGATCCGCAATGACTTTGACGGAGACGTCCTGTTCCGCCGAGGTTCCATATTTATATCCTGTAAGCTGCTCGATTTTTGTCATCATAGGCACGAAAAGGTCTGTGTCATAATTTGACTGGACCTTCTGGGCTACAGCGGCAACTCTCTCCAGTCCCATGCCTGTGTCGATGCTGGGTTTGGGAAGAGGTTCGAGGGTGCCGTCCGGGAACCGGTTAAACTGCATGAAGACAAGGTTCCAAAGCTCCAGGTACCGGTCACAATCACATCCCGGCTTGCAATCGGGCCGCCCGCATCCGATGCCTGGCCCCTGATCGATTAGAATTTCCGAGCATGGCCCACAGGGACCGGTATCGCCCATGGCCCAGAAATTATCCTTTGTCGGAAACGCCAGAATCCGATCCTGCGGAAGATATCGCGCCCAGAACCCGCGGGCTTCTTCGTCCGCCCCAAGCTTCATGCCCTCGTCGCCTTCGTGGATCGTGGCATAGAGCTTATCCTTTGGCAGGCCCATATCCCCGGTCAGAAACTCCCAGGCGAATTTTATCGCGTCCTCTTTGAAGTAATCACCGAAGGAAAAATTCCCGAGCATTTCGAAAAAAGTATGATGCCTCGCCGTGCGGCCGACGTTTTCTAAATCGTTGTGCTTGCCCCCCGCGCGCATGCATTTCTGGCTGGTGGTTGCCCGGGAATACGGCCGCTTTTCTTCGCCCAGGAAAGTCCTTTTGAACTGCACCATGCCCGCGTTGGTGAAAAGCAGGCTGGGATCGTCGTGAGGAATTACCGAAGAGCTTTTTACGATAGAGTGCCCCTGCTTTTTGAAAAACTCGAGGAAGGCCTTTCGGATGAGGCTGGCTTTCATCGGTACAAACTCCTTTAAAAACATTCGTCAGTCGTCAGTGGCGCGTACGATCCTGGCGTGCTGGCCAATGCGATTGCCCAGCGCCACACCGAAGGTGGTCGGAAGAAGCTCTTCCTGACGACCGGCCACTGGCCACTGGCCACTGAATTTATCAGTCCGCCGCTACGGGTGCAGCTCCGTTAACCGGGAGATTGCAATGCCTGCGGATTTTCATCTCGATGTCGGAAGCAAGTTCGGGATGTTCTCTCAGAAAATTCTTCGCATTTTCCCTTCCCTGTCCCAGTCTTTCTCCATTATAGGAATACCAGGTGCCCGATTTCTCTATGAGGTTAGACTCCACGCCCAGGTCCAGGACTTCGCCTTCCTTGGATATACCGCGTCCGTAGATGATATCGAATTCAATTTCACGAAAAGGCGGCGCAATCTTGTTCTTGACCACTTTTACCTTGGTACGGTTGCCGATAATATCCTGACCTTCCTTTATCGGGCCGATCCGGCGGATGTCGAGTCTCATGGTGGCGTAGAACTTGAGCGCATTTCCTCCAGTCGTGGTCTCGGGCGAGCCGTACATGACCCCGATTTTCATTCGGATCTGGTTGATGAAAATGACTACGGTCTTCGATTTGCTGATAGCCGATACAAGTTTTCGGAGCGCCTGGCTCATCAACCTCGCCTGGAGCCCTACATGCGGATCGCCCATCTCGCCTTCGATTTCGGCTTTGGGCACGAGAGCCGCAACCGAATCGACCGCCAGAACGTCAATCGCATTGCTTCGGACCAGCACTTCGGCGATCTCCAGCGCCTGTTCTCCGTAGTCCGGCTGGCTGACCAGGAGGTCTTCAACTGCTACCCCCAGTTTTCTCGCATATCCAATATCGAGGGCGTGTTCGGCATCTATAAAGGCTGCCAGGCCCCCGAGTTTCTGGGCTTCGGCAATGATATGCAGCGCCAGAGTGGTTTTTCCGGAAGACTCGGGGCCGAATATCTCGATAATGCGGCCGCGCGCGACGCCGCCGATCCCCAGCGCGATATCCAGCGACAAAGACCCGCTCGATATCACGGGCACTTCGGCAATTATTCCTTCCCCGAGGCGCATGATAGCACCCTTCCCGCACATGCGTTCTATCTGGGAAACCGCCGCATCGATAGCTCTTGCCCGGTCGTCATTAAGTCCCATGGATAGGGTCTCCTTATTTCGAAAGGTTTAGAGGTCGTCTGTGCCTGACCCCAATCGTTGTCTATAACACACTCAGATCACATGGAATATGATTATTCTTCCGCTGGGGCGGGGGGCGCGGAAAGAGGCGCTTTGAATAAAGAAGTATACCGAGCGCCGTCCGGCCTTAATTCACTTTTATACAATACAACTTCAACAGCGTCAAAGGGTTGCGCCGTAAAGTCCTGATGTGCAAGAAGAATTTGCTGGAGTGGCTGAAGCCGCGCCCTGCCTCTGACGCGGCCAAGGGTCAGGTGAGGTTTGAACGGCCGGTCTTCCGGTTTGAAACCAAGGGGGGCCATCTCTGCTTCCACCCTTTGAGCAAGTTCGGCAAGTGGCCTGATCTGGCCGCGAAGCCCGACCCAGATCACCCTTGGCGCCTTGATCGTTGGAAAGGCGCCGCAACCCGCCGGCTCTATGTGAATCGGCCCGGTTTGCGAGGCTAGCCGGGCAAGCACGGGTTTTATCTCTTCGATCAGCTCGGGGACGACGTTTCCCAGGAATTTCAGCGTGAGGTGGATCCCATCTATCCTGACCCATCCAACCTGGGCATCGCTCTTCCTCAGCGCCTGCGTCAACTCTTCGATCTGCCGGCGGGCCGCATCGCTTAGGTCGATTGCAATGAAGCTGCGGATGGATGGTTCCATCGATTTATAATTCCTGATTTACTTTCGGTATCCTGGATTCACAGGGCACACCGGTTTGACACAGTCCGCATCCGTAGCCGTCAAAGCCGTAGTGCGATTTGACATAGTCACCCCCATCAATTTTCGTATGACTGAAACATTTGAGTTTGTCGTGGCCGTTTTTGGAAACAGCCTGCACCGGGCAGCGTTCAATGCATTTCCCGCATTTGCCGGTCGAATAGAAAAGACAATATGCATTGTGATCCATGTACGGACGCGGAGTGGGGGCGATCTTGATTCGCGCCGCTACCGAACCAAGGCGCATAGCCTTACCCTTTGCGGTAATCAATCCATCGCACAGCCCGAATGTCCCAAGTCCGGACGCGTACGCGGCATGACGCTCGGACCATGTTGAGGCAAGTGTAAATCGCTCCGATTGTTCTATCTTCCAATTTGGAAGAAACACGGGGGCTACAGCTTCGTGCCCCTCTCTCATGAGATATTCAACCAGATGTTTCCTCACTTTGACGTTGAACTCCTCGCCAAAAATCCTGGCCCTGGCCCAACTCTCTGAAGGATAGAGAGCTTCGTTGCGATTGTCTTTCCTGGTAGCCTTTGTTTGAGGAAGGACCCAGCTTATGACGGAGATCTCCTCAGCCTCTAACAACAGGTCCGGGAAAGCCTGTGCGAGTGCTTCCTTTGGCGTCCAATGAAACGGACCTACATGGGTCTTGAAATCCTGGTAGAGTGGATCTGCGCCAGACGAAAAGCCGATGAGCGGACTGTCAAACGCCCTATCGTTTGCCGAATTTTTCAGGCTGTTTTCCGGAGACGTTTCTACGAACTCTTTGATTATTGACTCGATCGAGTCTGCGGATTTGCTGAATTTTTTCATAAATACCCCAACTCTGTAATTTCAGATTTTAGATTTTAGATTTTAGATTGGAGAATTCTGCGATCTTGTATTTGCAATCACAAATCCAAAATCAAAAATCTTGAGCGGGCAACCCGGCAGCGGCGACTCGCCGCCGCCGCTCAATCGCACACGAGGTGCCCGTCTCCCGTCAACAGCTTCCACAACATCACCAGGGCTGCCTGGGTCGCACTTTCCTGGATTTGTTCGCGCGTTCCGCCGAAGCAGTATTTTTCGGCTTTTTGTTGAGTAGGAGTAACGCAGGCGATAAATACGGTCCCCACCGGTTTTTCGGAGGTGCCCCCGGTTGGGCCGGCAATGCCGGTTATTGAGACAGTTACATCCACCGAGGCATTATTGCGCGCCCCCTCGGCCATTGCGAGCGCCACTTCCTCGCTGACAGCTCCGTATGTGAGCAGAAGCCTCTCGGATACTCCAAGGAGCTCTGTCTTAGCCCGATTGCTGTAGGTAACAAACGCCCGGTCCAGGAAGTCCGAGGCGCCGGGGACCGCCGATATTTTTCTCGACAGGAGTCCTCCGGTGCAGGATTCAGCTATAGCCAGGCCCCAGCCGCGCGCTCGCAGGTGGCGTCCGATCACTTTTTCGAGACAGTCGTCATTATGGCCGCTTATGTGATGGGCGCCGATCAAAGCGATGATTTTTTCCTCTGCGCTCTTAACCAGGGTGCGGCATTCTTGCTCGTTTGGCGCGGCGGCAAATATGGATACCCAGTTTTCCCGCCCCTGGGGATAATAGCCGATGTCCACTCCCTCACCAGGGTCGAGGGACCGAAGTCTCTTGTTGACCTGAGATTCCAGGAGGCCCTGAATCCGGACAATATGTTTCAGATACGCACACCTGTTAGGAAACCTGGACTCAAGATCAGGGATTACGTTTTTTTCCAGCAGATGTTTCATCTCATTGGGAACACCCGGGAGGAAGTAACATGGGATATCGTTGTGCAGCACAAAGAACCCGGCCATATTAAGTCCGAGTTTCACCGCACCTTCGGGCAGTTCGGCCATCCTTTCCACCTCCCGCGACCATTCCACCCCCCAATCTGCTATACGGTCTTTGAGCCAGGTTGCGTAGTCGTTATTGCAAACGAGGGGTCTTCCGAAAGCCCTGGAAGCGGCCGAACACGTCCTGTCGTCATCGGTTGGGCCGAGCCCCCCGGTCACGATGATAAAATGCGTCCCGTTCAGACACTGGCCAAGATATTGGGCGATATCGTCCTCTATATCCCCGACTGTAATCATCTTGTCGAGGCGGAAACCACGGGCACGCAACTCGATTGCAATATGCCGGGCGTTTTCGTTCAGTATATCTCCCAGAAGAATTTCATCGCCGATCGTAAGCAGTGTCCCGATTACGTGAGAATGCTTATCGGACATGTCCAATCCCCTTCACCGAGTTTTGAGTTATTAGTTTTGAGTTTCCAGTTAATCAAAACTTCACGACCGGGAGTGTTTTAGCCTGTTACTCAAAACTAAAAACTAAAAACTCCTCAGGTTTCAATCTAAGCATCGAGCGAAAAAAACCGCCGTAAAAACGGGGGTCATAATGAATTCTAATTGCCATGCGAGTTTGAGGTCAATAGCGAATCGGGTATCGGTTTGCGGGTATCGGGAAAAACGCCGCCGTGGAAGGCGGCGCTACCCTCAGGACAGATTCACCGCGCGTCATCCGATCTCAGTCTTGACAGTTCAGGGCAGGCAAGCTAAAGTAACTGGTCTAATTGGGGATTTCCTTCCCTTTTGGAGGGATGGCCGAGTGGTTGAAGGCGGCGGTCTTGAAAACCGTTGTTCCGTTTGCGCGGAACCGTGGGTTCGAATCCTACTCCCTCCGCCAGATAAAATATTAAGGAGAGATGGCCGAGTCGGCTGAAGGCGCTCGCCTGCTAAGCGAGTGTAGGGTGTAAAGCTCTACCGAGGGTTCGAATCCCTCTCTCTCCGCCACCCAGACAACAATTTAGGCCCGGGTCCGAAGTGTGGGATTCGGGTCTTTTTTGTGATATCAATCTGAGCGTGAAGGCCAAAAATGAGGCCGGTTTATTAGGGGGACTTGCCCTACGCTCGAGACGCAGTGGCCGCTGGTTCGAATCCAGTCGTCCCGAATAATAACTCTCATTTATCATGCAGGTAATAATCTACCCCGAGTTAATTGGACTTGTCGATAAAACCTGCTATGCATTTCTTGAAGAATTGCCTGTGTTATATTACTCTTAATTGTCGAAGCCCCCTAGCAGGGTGCTGAAAAAGGGTTCTCTGGTGGGAAAAGAACCTTAAAAAGACGGATGATTTCGTCATTCCGGCGATTGACAATCCGGCCGCAACCCAATGGCTCCTGCGCAGGGCCTCGGTCGATCTTGAGGCCGGAATCCAGAGCTTTATTGAACTATTTGATGTTTAAAGCAAAACACTGGACTCCGACCTTCGTCGGGGTGACGGCCCCACGGGATTTTTACTGCAAAGTGGGAATTTTAATCCTTTTTCGGCACCCTGCTATGGGTGGGCACGGCCCTATCGTTCCCATCGCTTTTCTTGATTCGCGAAGTTTTCCTGAAGGTGAAAAATGCCAACGGCAAGGAAACGGCTCGGAAAAGTTGATAAGATACTGGCTGAAGCAAAAACATTGCTGAGTGCCGAATACGCCCATCGGCTGAAGGGGATCGTTCTTTTTGGTTCCTATGCCCGAGGGGATTTTACGGAAGAATCGGATATCGACTTATTGGTGTTGCTGAGCCAACTTGGCGACCCACTTACCGAAAGCAAACCCATCTTCCCGGCAATTTGCGACCTTTCACTCAAATATGATACCGTTTTGTCTGTAGTGCTTATGGATTTCGATGCGTTCCGGTCACGGAAGACCCCTTTAAGTCTCAATGCTGAAAAAGAAGGGGTCTGGATATGACCGAAGCTATGCGCGAACTCCTGGACAAATCGGCCCAAAGCATCCAAGCGGCCGAGTTGCTCCTGAAAGAGGGGTACTGTAGTTTCGCGGCAAGCCGGGCTTATTATTCCATGTTCTACGCAATAGAAGCTTTACTATTGAGCCGCGGACTTTCCTTTTCCAGGCATTCCGGCGTGATCGCCGCCTTCGGAAAAGAGTTTGTCAAAACCGGCGCTTTCGACAGTCGTTTTCACAAGCACCTTCTCCATGCCTTTGAGGTCAGAAATGCCGGTGATTATGGTGCGGTGCAGGCAGTCAGTGAAGAGAATGCGCGTCAAGTTATCGAAGAAAGCCGCTAACTGCTCGCGGCCATAGATCAATTCCTAGTAACTGAGGGGAACGGCTGAGGGCCAAGGGCCGCCACGACTCGGGCTATGTACCTGGAATCGCTTCAATCTCAGGAAACACCATGAAACCTGCCTCTTTGTTGCTTGCTTGCGCAATGCTGTGTATGACGGCTCTTGTAAATGCCGAAGAGTTCAAATGCCCAGAAGGAGCTAAAGATTCAGGATATAAGCCGGGTAACATAGTGAGATGGTGCGAGATTGAACGTGACGGCCGTCTCCTGTACCACGGGCCTGTGTGGCGATGGTACCGAAACGGCCAAATGAAAGGAAAGGAAAATTACATTTACGGTAATGCCGAAGGCGAGTGGCAGGGTTGGTTTGAAAACGGCAAAATGTCATCCTTGGGGTCCTTTAGAGGTGGTAACAAGACGGGCCTATGGAAATACTGGTACACTTCCGGGAGTATCAAAACAGAAGCCACTTATAACGAGGACAGCATCAGACACATACCGGGCCGCTTATACCGTTAGGTTTGCCGGTGCCGTTTACGTCCTGCACGTTTTTCAGATAAAATCAAAGCATGGTATCGCCACACCGAAGGAAGAGATCGAGAAGGTTAAATCCCGCTTGAAAATAGTGGAAGAAATGCATGGCGGGAAGAGGAGTAAGCAGCATGAATGAAGAGACCGAAGTATATCACGGGAGCGGTAACGTATTTGCCGACCTTGGCCTGCCTGATGCCGAAGAGCGTCTTGCCAAGGCGGAGCTTGCCCGCCAGATTCTCAACATCATCACCAGGCGTCGCCTGACACAGGCCCAGGCCGCCGAACTCCTCGGTATTGACCAACCAAAGGTATCGGCCCTGACACGGGGCAAACTATCCGGTTTTTCCATGGAACGCCTGTTTCATTTTCTGAATGCCCTTGGTCGAGATGTTCAGATTACCGTTAAGGCCAAACCACGGTCACGGCAACAGGCACACTTGAAGGTCACCGCCGCTTGATCTTTTTTGGGTACTTTTGCGGTACCACTACGGTTCAAGATGCAAAAAGTGTCGGTGCATTGTTGAGATTTTAAAGGCGGAACTCGATACAAGAGCGAAAGGGCGCCGGATTTTAGGAACTGATGACGGGTCCACCCCTCGGTAGCCTCCATGTGCTTTACAGCGATGATTTGGGTCAAAAACGTACTTCTAAGTGCAAATAATGCATGCATGTTTGACATTTGCCTATAGAAATTAGGCTACTACTACCGTGGCCCGACCAATCGCGGTAGGGATGCTACCGGTTGTACCTCGACCAGATGTTTGGAGTCCACGTGGCGAGTGCGTTGCGGACTGCGGGATTCGATGTGATGCGCGCCTTCGAAGTCGGTCAATCGCGGGCAGATTGACGCTGAGATTCTCCGGAAAGCTATCGAAGACAAGAGGATTCTCATCACACTTGATGAGCATTTCGGCGATTGGGTCGTCCTCCCCCTTGGACGTCATCCCGGTGTAATCAGGCTGAAAGTCAATCCAACCACGACACGGAATGTGCTGGACTTTCTTGTTCCTTTCCTCTAATCTCACCCTGAGAAAGAATTCGAGAACCATCTCGTCATAGTCTCGGCGAAACGCATCAAATGGATTCAGACGGCATGAAATTGTGCCGATATGATCCGCGGCACAAGGATGTGTGGAGCGAAAAAGAACCCTTTCGCTTCTCGGATGGGCAACCTTCACATCTCGACTGAGACGCTTTGACCAACTATCGTCGAAGCCGCCCGGGGTGATCGACCCTTCTTGTCACTTCGCTGTTAAAGGCGCTATTTTGGGCTCGTTGACCGCACTTTAAGACACTAGAATAGCCAATCAGGACAATCCTTTCCTTGAGTAGTCCAGCTTTAGCGTGGTCCGATCCCCAAACGGGCACCGTTGTTACCAAGCTTTCACTACTGTCTCTTGAAACATCTTCAGTTCTGTTGTACATGAGTTCCTACTGCAAATTTACTCAACCGGCTGAGTGCAGAGATGTCCTCAGCGATAGGGAAGGATCTCTTACAGGCCAAATGAAACGATGGAAATATTGAATCAGCTCCCAGATTCTGCAGACACACAGAGGGTCTTAGAGTCGAAAGGTGTGGCAAGAAATGGCGCTGCTTGGACTGTTCACACTGGTGATGCCCTCGAAGCATTACAAGGCATTCCGGACAATTCTCACAGTTGCGTGGTCACTTCTCCTCCTTATTTCTGGTTGCGGGACTATGGGGTCGATGGCCAAATTGGCTTGGAAGACTTTGTAGCGGATTACGTGAGCAGTATTTGTTCAGTAATGGACGGTGTTCTTAAGGTACTCAAACAGGACGGCATGCTATTCCTCAATCTCGGAGACACATACTACTCCGGGAAGGGTAAATCCCACGGAATTGACCCAAAGAGTAGCAAACGCAGGTTCGGCTTGCGAGCTGTTGATAAGAGTGGGGGCTTAGGTATCGGCCTCAGGCCTAAGACACTAATAGGTATTCCATGGCGAGTTGCAATAAGTATGATCGCACGCGGCTGGATACTCCGGAGTTCGATAATATGGTATCGCAAGCACTCGTTGCCTGAATCTGTTGAGGATAGACCTCGTCGCAGTTATGAAAATGTCTTCATGTTTGTTAAGGACAAGAAATATTATTTCAATCGGAAAACGTTGATAGATGTAGAGCAAGAGGATATGTGGACTATTGTCGCCCGCCCCAAATCATCTAACGGGCTATCCACTGCTCCATTTCCTGACGAATTGGTGAAGCGCTGCCTCGATATAGGATGTCCTCCCGAGGGAACGGTTTTAGATCCTTTCGCTGGCAGCGGAACGACATTGAGGGTCGCAGTGCAATCTGGCAGGTCTGCTACAGGGATTGAGCTAAATCCCGAATTTTGTCAATATATGATTAAGGAACTCAACATCTTATAAAGGGTAAGCCAATGTTTATAAGCTTACACCAGATACGCAGCTCACTAGAGCGTCTGAAGCCCATCCCACCCTTCTTTTTGATCACATTTCTTGTGTGCAAAAAAAAGAAGCTTCCGGTTGGCAGACAAGCCGCATTCGGAATAAACAAAGCTGAAACTGAGTTCTTAGAGACCTATTATAAACCAAACGAGAGATCACGATGGTATTTCCGTGTGTCACGCGTCGGCCGCAAACAAAAAAATTGGATAGACGCTAAATACCCTAGTTCTACAGCACAAAGCACACGAACACGAGGGGACATAAGTGGAGCTTTCCTCCACGACAGAGATACGGACCATTGGGGGTGGAGTGAAAATTATTTGGACATCCTTGGATTATATCTAAAGAAATTTACGGATGAGAGAATCCCTACTTTTGATCTTGCCGTCTGGCTATACCGTGAGAGAGTCTGGCCCAGCTATGCCACGCCAGAAGATATTCTTAAAGTATTTTTGGAGGATTTTTACATTTCCGATAAAGAAATAGACTATTTGTTTAATTGCAGCATACCCAGAGCTGTGGATGCTAGTAACCTGTTTAGTCCTGGCAAAGTAACATGGGAGGATCTGCGGGCAATTACAGGACTTCCACCCGACATGAAGGACGAAGGAGGAACTCTGTCGTTACTCGAAATGCGAGGGGTTGGCCCGGCAAAAGAACTGAAGATGGAGTTTTCAGAAAGAGTCAATCTGATCACCGGAGACAATGGCCTAGGCAAGACATTTCTTTTGGAGGCCGCTTGGTGGGCATTGAGCGGAAGTTGGACCGGTACCCCAATGTTCCCAAGGAACGATGCAAAGAAAAATGAGCCTGCAATAACCTTCCAAATCTCTGGCAGTTTAGCAAAATCTGCATCCATGACAGCTCAATATGATTGGGAAAACCGTTGCTGGTCATGCTTAGAGAAACGCCAGACACTCCCTGGCCTCCTGATTTATGCTCGTGTTGACGGTGCCTTCGCCGTGTGGGACCCTGCCAGGAGTACCTCATCTGACTTGGATGAAGAGAACCTACTGGTTTTTTCAAGGGAAGATGTTTGGGATGGGCTCATCACTAAGGCAGGTGGGAGGACGAAATATCTTTGTAACGGGTTGATTAACGACTGGGTTAACTGGCAGAACATGCCTGGCGTGTCGCCCTTTAAGACGTTGGTTAAAGTTCTAGAGAGGCTATCACCCCCTGGTTTAGCTTTTGGCGATTTGGGGAATCTTAGCCCAGGCAAACCAACCAGAATACCCGGGGAGAGTCGTCTTATCCCGACGATCAAACATCCATATGGTGAAATCCCTCTCATATATGCTTCGGCAGCTGTACGCCGCATAGTGGCTTTGGCGTATCTCCTGGTGTGGGTTTGGGAGGAGCATAAAGCACAATCAGCACTGATCCGGGAACCTCCTCAAAGAAACATGGGGATCCTTGTCGATGAAGTGGAAGCACATCTTCATCCTCAATGGCAGAGGGTTATTCTTCCAGCCTTGCTTGATGTAATTGATGATTTAGAGAAGTTCTTGGAGGTCCAATTCTTTATCACTACACATTCTCCTTTGGTTATGGCATCTATTGAATCTAGATTTGATTTGGACAGAGACCGCATTTTCCATCTAAATCTCGTCCAACGAGGCCAAATTGGCGAAGTTGTACTTGAATGCCCAGAGTTTGTTCGCTATGGTTCTGCCGATTCTTGGTTGACATCGGGGATTTTTGAACTGAAGCAACCTCGTTCAATAGAAGCTGAACAGGCTCTTTTAGAGGCCATAAAACTTCAAAGGCAAGATAACGTCACGACCGAAGATGTTAGGAAAATTTCAGAAGATCTTCAAAAATATTTACCCGCGCATGATAAGTTTTGGCCTAGATGGACTTTTTTTGCAGAAAAGCATGGAGTAACATTGTGATCCCTGTATTATCGCAACCTGAACCCATCGATTTTTCCCATCGCGTTAGAAATGCCGGACAAAAATTTTTGGAACACACACCGAGACCTACGACTAAGCAATGGATTCGAAAAGAATTCTGGCGCAAGGTGCTTCCTGATATGCGTTCTGCTTACAACCAAGTATGCGCCTACTGTGCTCAATGGATTCCACATGGAACTGGTAACCATTCGATCGACCATTTTATTCCTAGGGCTGCACAGCCCGCTCTGGCCTATGAGTGGAGTAATTACCGCTATGTGTCATCTCGATTTAACAGCAGAAAGGGCCTTTCTACTATCCTAGACCCCTTCACACTACAGCATGGCGCATTTGTTTTGGATTTTTCCTCTTTTCTTATTAAGGCAAACCCCGACCTGGCAGTTGAACAGAAATCGCTTGTATGGAATACGATAGATATCCTTAAGCTGAACACGGACGACGATCTTGTAATTGAACGGCAAACTTGGACTGATGACTATTTAGCGGGTCATATCACATTTCAATTTCTAAAGAAAATGGCTCCTTTCATTGCGTTTGAACTGCATCGGCAAGGTCGTCTATTGGAGAGTTAAGTGTATATGCGGTATTATTACAGCAATACCGTAAGACCCCGGTTTAACTTCGTTGCACGGAGTTCAACTCCTACCGGCTGACGATAGAAAAGGGGTGCCGGATGTTCTCCGGTACCCGCTCTTCCGTTAATGTATTCCACTTGTGTTCCACCGCGTTTCCGGACAGTTGCTGGTAAAGGACGACCGCTGGTTCGAATCCAGGTTGTCCCGGTCAATTTTTCTATTCTCCGCGATTATTTACACCCTCCGGAATTTGTCCGCGATTTATCGGCGCAAATGTTTATCGCGCCCAGATGATCTCGATGTCGTAGAGTTCGAATTGGCGGTCAACGGTTATGACCGGGAACCCTTCCACGATGGATTGCGCAATAATCAGGCGATCGAAAGGATCCCGGTGATGGTAGGGAAGCTCTGCTACACGCAGCGCATGGATATGCTGGACCGGCAGAGAAGAGATGGCGTCGCGCATCAGCCTCTTCGGTACAAAACGCTCCGGTGGCTCTGGAAGATCAAGCTTTCCGATTGAATATTTGATGGCGATTTCCCATGAACTGGCTACCGACAGGAAGACAATATTTGAGCCATTCTCAAGGATCTCCCTGGCCTCTTCTTTCAGCTTTTCGTAGTCGGTCAGCCACCACAGCCAGCAATGAGTGTCCAAAAGAACTTTCATGACTCAAAGGTCTCCTGGATTTCCGGGGGCAGAGGCGCATCGAAGTCCTCGGGTACGACAAAGCTGCCGCGATCGAGTCCCGCTACGCGCCTCTTCGTTTCCTGATTGAACGGCACGAGTCTGGCAACTGGTTTGCCTGCTCTTGCAATCACCACCTCCTCACCTGCGCTCACGCGCGCCAGAAGACTTGAGAAATGTGTTTTGGCCTCGTGGACATTCATGGTGATCATATGCTGAGCTCCTTGGATCCTATCCCGTATATGGACATTACTTTTGGCAAATTAAAAATAGACTAAGTCCTGGACTAAGTCAACTTTCGTCTCGGGAATATTTTCTCATCGGAACCCCGGAGACCTAACCGAAAGGATGGCCACACCTGCACTCTTCGCCACCTGGTTCGTATTTTGCGAAAAGACAGTTTCGCCGATATTGGTTCGGCTTTAGAAATATGCCGTTGTATTATGTAACATGTTGCGTTACACATTTTTGAGGACTACCACTGACACGAGGAGGTTTTAAAATGCTTCCGAAGAACAGACCCATACCCCCGGGTGAATTTATCAAGGCAGACATCTTAGAAGAGTTTGGCCTGACCCAACAGCAATTGGCAGACAGGCTCAGGGTCCATCGCAGAACCATAAACGAGCTTGTCAAAGGGAAGCGCGGCATCAGTGCTGATATGGCTTTGCGTCTCGGCAAGTTTACAAACACGAACCCGCAGATGTGGTTGAACCTCCAAAACGCTCTTGACCTATGGGATGCTTATCACCAAGCCGAACAATCCCGGTGCATCGATTGTATTGATTCTTGTTTGGCCCACGCATAAGAGCCTCTTTCGCGCTCCTGCAGGAAGTCCGAGGAAGGCCGCTTTACTCAAGGTTTTGTCGGGATATCCCAGTATCTGCATATTTCGGGCTCATATTGAAGGCAACTGCGCTCATAGGCCCAACCCAGAAACTCCGGTTGTTTGGCCTCGGCAGTGCAAAGATATTTCGGGTCAGGTACGATGCCGGCACGCCCTAAATCGAGCCGGTCGGAATCCCAGCAGGTTTGAACGGTAATATCGCCGGTGGTCAGGCGGTCCGTGTGGTAGGTGCAGGCCGTTTCGAACAAGGCGAAATCATCCTCGCAGAGATGGAATGCCTTGCCGTTAAATATCCTGGCAAACTCTGCTCCACGCCGGCCGTGACCGGGATCGCGGCCTTCGTTGGTACGCCGCGAATCGTGGAAAACAGCGAAGAGCGCCACCACCAGAGTTTGAGCACCGGTCTGTGAAGCCAGGCGCAAACCATTTTCAAGGACACGCGCCCAATGGGTAATGCCGTGGACACCCCTCCAGGGTAACTGGTACTCATTGAGGATAGTTCGAATGAGCAAAGGTGTGATCTCATTGAAAGGAATTGACAACTGGCTTTTCAAGTTTATCCCGGCCCTCTTTAAGTAATCTGTAAAACTCCCGCTCAAGCCCCTGATTGCTCCCTTTCATGCCGCAAACAACCCGTTCGGCCCAATCAAAATATTCAAGGCGCCTCTGGAGGGACCAGTCCGGCGGCGGCGAATGGGTTACGTCCTTTATATTGTTTATCTTGTCGGCCAGCTTGATCAGCTTGGCGCCCATGGTCAGGTGAGGCGCGTGCTGCACCTGGAGTTCCTTTCTCCTTTCTTTCGAAAGCTCCTTATCGTCGGACACCTCCAAGACCAGCGAGAGGATCGCTCTGCCAAAGCTTTGCTCCATTTCTTCGGGCTTTGTCTTTGTGTCCTCTATTACGTCATGCAACAGTGCAGCAATTAAAATAGTAATGTCCCGGACCGCGCCAACACTCCAAAGGGTTTCGGCAACGTCGATGGGATGGTTGAAATAGGGTGTTTCTTCAGTACCCTTTCTTTTCTGCTTCCTATGCTTATGAGCGCCGAATTTCAGCGCGGTCATGAAGAGGGAGAAATCACTAAACGAAAAAAACGAAAATCCTTCCATCCGGTCCTCCTTCATTGAGCAAGGTATACTATGCCTATTGAAGGCAGAATATCACTTTTAGCCGGGAACTGAAATCATGCATCCCTGACTCAATCTGATTTTCATGGCCACAGGCGCAATATTTGGTTTAAGATAATATTTGGGAAAAAGCTGTGAAGGGATGAATAATGAGCGGTTTGGAAAAGTCCGGGCGCAAGGGAAGATGGCGTCGGCCCGAAAAGTACGTGTGCTCAACCTGCTCGCAGGAGCAAATTTTTTGCTGGACCTGTCTGTGCGGTTTTATGATCTGTTCCGACTGCATGGAAGAAAATTTCTGGGGAATGACCTGCAACGGAATTCATTGGACCTGTCCGGACTGCGGTGCAATCCGCAGTTTTGGCAACGACTAGGGCGACGGGGCGGTGGGACCGCCGGCCAAGTTGCCTGCTTGCAAAATCGCCGCAGGCAGGGCGGGCGGGGATAAACCCCGCCCCTACGGTTAGGCGCGGCGCGTGGTCGTGTGGTTCTTACGTAGGGAGTGCCTTATGCCCTCCCGAAGCACCAGGCTTGAACGCAAATCCAGATGAGATGCGTCGAGACTGCAGCAGCGTGGCGTAGCAGACAGATTGCCCGCTGCCTTCGGCGGCGGGCAGAAGCGCTGGGATCTCGGCCGCTCGAGTATAGAGGGGAACGTGTTATGAGTATAAAACGTGTGGTGATAATCGGGGGCGTGGCTCTTGGGCCTAAGGCGGCATGCCGGTTGAAAAGGCTCGAACCTGACGCCGATGTGGTCATAATCGATCAGGACGAATACATTTCCTATGGAGGCTGTGGAATTCCTTACTTTATTTCCGGTGATATAAGCAGCGTGCAGGAACTTATGAGCACGAGCTTCCACATGGAGAGGACCCCCAAGTTTTTCCAGGACGCAAAAGACGTCCGGATAATGACTCGAACCCGGGCGCTTTCGATCGACCGTGCAAACAGGAAAGTGAGGGTCCTCGACCTTGGATCCGGGGTTGAGAAAGACCTCCCGTACGACCGCCTGGTGATAGCAACCGGAAGCATACCAAATAAGCCGCCGATCCCCGGCATCGGCCTGCCGGGGGTGACTCCCGTTTCAGACCTTCATTCGGCGATTGCCGTAAAGGATAGAATCTCGAGCGGGAAGGTGGACAGGGCCGTAATCATAGGCGCGGGGGCCATAGGCTGCGAAATGGCGGAGGCGCTCGGCGATCTCTGGGGGATCGAGACCCACCTGGTGGAAATAGAAGAGCAGGTTTTGCCCGGGATACTCGACCGTTCGCTCGCAGCAATCATCAGGACTCATTTGGAAGAAAAAGGCGTGCAGCTCCATATGGGGCGCAGAGTAACCGAGATCAGGCAAAATGAGGAGGAAGGCGGGTTGGAGGTGATAACGCCCGATGGTTCTATCCGGGCGGAGCTGGTAATCACCGCAGCGGGAGTCCGCCCCAACGCGGAGCTTGCCAGGAGCGCCGGACTTGTTGTTTCGCCATCGGGAGCGATAACCGTAAACCAGATGCTTCAGACTTCCGATCCGGACATTTACGCAGGAGGAGACTGCATAGAAATCCCTCACCTCATTACCGGAAAACCGGTCTTTTTTCCGCAGGGTTCCCTTGCAAACAGGCAGGGGCGGATAATCGGGACCAACCTTGCCGGCGGATCCGCAAAGTTTTCCGGGACGGTGGGAAGTTTTGCGATCAAGATTTTCGACCTCGCAGTCGCTTCCACGGGCATAACGCCTCAATCTGCCCTTAAAAACGGCTTCCAGGCCGTGCCGGTGCTTGTTGTCCAGGCCGACAGGGCCCACTTTTATCCGACCCAAGAGCTGATCTATTTTCAGCTAACGGTCGACCAAAAGACCCGGCGCGTCCTGGGAGCGCAGGCAGTTGGCGCAAACGGCGATGCGGTGGTCGGCCGTATAAACGCGGTAGCCGCCATTCTTCCATTCAAACCCTCAGTCGAAGATATCTCGAATCTGGAGATAGCCTACTCACCTCCCTTTGCGTCGGCCCTCGACGTAGTCAACGCGGCGGGAAACACGGCTGAGAATATACTCAATGGCTTAAACCGGCCGATCGAACCCGATGAGTTCGAGAGGTGTTTTCTGCTGGAGGAAAGCTCCGACTGCATTTGCCTGGACGTTAGAGGCCCGGCCAACGCGGCCCCTTTTGTGGAGCGTTTTGGAGACCGCTGGCTCAATATTCCCCAGGAAACTCTGAACAGTAGAATGGAGGAGGTCCCAAAAGACAAACGGCTGCTCTTGGTGTGCAACTCGGGGGTCCGATCCTACGAAGCTATGCGCCAATTGGACCGGGCGGGAATCGCCAACACGGTGAACGTCCAGGGAGGTGTCGCCATGCTCAAAAAATCCGGGGCAGTCAAGACCGAAAAAGACGAGGGGACCGGCAGCCATAATGCTAACGGAAAAAACCCGGGTTGATTACGGCGGTCCAGGCTGGGACGGTCCTCCCGTGGCTGTCCTGTGGACCCAGTCGCTTGTATGGGGGCTTCTTTGCATAGAGACATTATCAAAGCTGGAGATCCCGTTTCGGCTGCTCAGCGCATCGCAGATTTGCGAAGGCTGCCTCGATACGTTCCGCATTCTGNNCCGAGCGCTCGGAGAAGCGGGCAGACTAAAAATAGCCGAGTTCATAGAGCAAGGCGGATCTTACATCGGATTTTGCGGTGGCGCGGGGCTGGCCCTGTCGAGCCCCCCAGCCCTGAATCTTACCCCTATTCGCAGAATGCCCCTTTCGGAGCGCCTTCCAAGCGCAAGCGGCCGGATTTACGTCTCCGGCGCCCTCTCGCATCCTGCCTGGAAGGATACTCCCGCACAGATCCCCGTTTCCATCTGGTGGCCCTCTCAATTTCAACCCGACCCCGGCTGCCCGGCTGAGTGCCTGGCTTCATACACTGTGCCCGGCGACGGCTTTCAGGTCGCAGATCTCAGAGTATGCGACGTGGATGAGAAGGCCGGCTGGAAGGAGCTGGAGAAAGCCTACGGGATAAACCTCGATCCGGAAAGGATCAAGGGCCAACCGGCCATAATCGGGATTGAAAAAGGAAAGGGCCGCCTGATCCTTTCCTACGCTCATCTCGAAACCCCCGGCGATGATTGGGGGAATCGGCTTTTTTCCAACATATTACATTACTTAAATGAGATATCCATCGTGCGCAATGCCTGGCCACAAATCGTTGGCCTTAAGTCAACAGCAATGCCGGCGCCTCGTGCCGACCTTCCCTCAGGGATTTCCAACGCAAAGCAGGCCGCCGCCGGCCTCATCGCCTTCGGAGAAACCAACCTGCTCTGGAACTGGAGAAAGCCATGGCTTCTCAACTGGAGACGGGGCATACGAGGCCTCGAGTACGGATCTCTATACGTAACGCTTTGCTATATGTCGGATCTTGAACAAAAATTAGCCGTTCAATCGGATTCAGGGGTTGTGCCGGAAGGCTTGGGCGAAGAGTGGTCCACGAGCACCGAAAAGTTGGAAGAAAAAACGCTGGAATTTTGCGCTCTGGCCAAGCGACTGCTCTTTGAAGAAAAAATTGCGGCAGGAATTGGAACCGTAAGCAAGTTAGGCAAAGTGAGCGAGAAAGTCGACCATCTGCGCAGTGTCCTGTTTGGCGCCACGATGAACTACGGAGGCCTGTGCGGCGTGCTTTTCGACCTTATCGACCGCATGCTTCTGGAATTGATTCAATTCCCTATCATGCCGTCATAAATTGCATGAAAGGAGAATAACGGTATGAAATCGAAAGTGACTGCACGCGGCCAGGTTTCGATACCGGCTGAGATAAGGAAAAAGTTCAATATAGAGCCGGAATCAAGGATAATGCATGGAGGAAGGATAGCAAGTCTATCTTAAGATGCAGGAGAGCGGTGGGACCCGGCAGATGAAGACGGCCGGCACTGAAAATATTTTGACTGGCGGG
>OMOE01000106.1:34045-63582 GCA_900290365.1 Syntrophobacter sp. SbD1
CCCGCCAGCCAGTGATTAAAAAGTAAAAATCTCCATACTTTTTACTTCTTACTTTCTAGTTCGCCCTGGCGGGTGCGGGACTTGCCGGCGTCTCGGCACTATCCTGACCGTCTCCGTCGGAAACCGCGACTTCGCTTTCGACAATGCACGCGGAGGCCCTGGGGGTAAAGGTCGGGACCTTGACCGGAATAGTAGAGAGAAGGCCGGGTTCAAGCTCGTTTATAATCGCGTCGACATCCTTTAGATCCAGTGTCTCACGCTCCAGCAAAGAGAGTGCGATCTTTTCGAGCACCTCATTGTGCTCGGAGAGAATAACTCGGGCTCGCCGGTAATTCTCATCGACTATTCGCCGTACTTCGTTGTCTATGCTGAGTGCTGTCTGTTCGCTGAAATCCCTCTGATGGCCGAGATCGCGGCCGAGGAAGGGCTGTTCGTCGCGCCTGCCGAAACTCACGGGCCCCATCTTCTCGCTCATTCCCCATTCGCAAACCATTCGCTTCGCGATCTGGGTCGCACGCTCGATGTCATTAGCCGCACCGGTGGTATTCATATTGAATGAAAGCTCTTCGGCTACGCGGCCTCCCATGAGAATTGCAATGCTGTCGACCAGGAAGTCTTTGGGGTAGGTATGGCGGTCATCCTGGGGCAACTGCTGTGTAAGCCCGAGCGCACGTCCACGCGGGATGATAGTGACCTTGTGAAGTGGGTCGGCCCCGGGGAGCAATCTTGCGACCAGAGCATGCCCCGCTTCGTGGAAGGCCGTAGTGCGCCTTTCCTCATCGCTTAGGATCATGCTCTTTCGCTCGAGTCCCATCATGACCTTGTCCTTGGCATCCTCGAAGTCGCACATTGCGATAAGGTCTCTATTTTTGCGTGCCGCAAGAAGCGCTGCCTCATTGACCAGGTTTTCCAGATCGGCGCCGGAAAATCCGGGCGTGCCCTTTGCGATGACCCGGACGTCGACATCGGGCGAAAGCGGTTTGGCGGTGCAATGGACTTTAAGTATCCCTTCCCTGCCTCTTATATCGGGCACAGGCACCACGACCTGCCTGTCGAACCTGCCCGGGCGAAGCAATGCGGGGTCGAGAACATCGGGCCTGTTGGTCGCAGCGATCAGGATCACGCCCTCATTGGATTCGAAGCCGTCCATTTCGACCAGGAGCTGATTGAGGGTCTGTTCGCGCTCATCATGGCCTCCGCCAAGGCCAGCACCGCGATGTCTTCCCACAGCGTCGATCTCGTCGATAAAAACAATACAGGGGGCATTTTTTTTGCCCTGCATGAACAGGTCGCGCACGCGTGAAGCGCCGACGCCCACGAACATTTCGACAAAATCCGAGCCGCTAATGGTGAAAAACGGCACCCCTGCTTCACCGGCAATCGCCCGGGCAAGAAGAGTTTTACCCGTGCCCGGCGCGCCCACCAGCAGGACGCCCTTGGGGATTCTTCCTCCGAGCCTGGTAAATTTCTTCGGGTCTTTCAGAAACTCGACTATTTCCTGTAATTCTTCTTTGGCCTCGTCCACTCCCGCTACGTCGTTGAAAAGCACCTTTTTGGAACTTTCGTTAAGGAGACGAGCCCTGCTTTTCCCAAAGCTCATCGCCTTTCCGCCCCCGATTTGCATCTGGCGCATGAAGAAAATCCATACGCCCACAAGGAGCAGCATCGGGAGCCAACTAACAAGCACGTTCATGTACCAGGAAGATTCCTCCTCGGGTTTTGCCTCAATGTTGACTCCGTGGTCCCGCAAAGTCTTGATCAATTCAGAATCATGTGGGGCAAAGGTCTTGAACGGCTTGCCGTCTGTGTAAGTGCCCAACACATGGTCACCCTGGATAGTGACCTGGGAGACATCGCCCTTCTGGACGGAAGCAAGAAATTGACTGTACGTGGTCTCGAGGCTGGACCGCTGGGGCTGGTGAAACATATTGAAAAGAAGGATCACCATCAGGCTGATCACCAGCCAAAGGGCCAGGTTCTTATAAAATGGACTCAATTAGGAAGCCTCCTGAGCAACAGTTTGATCTCGCTGATTGTTACCCTAAAATTATCACTCATATCGGCACTTATGTCCAGTGACTCAATAGGCAATTAAAGAAAAAGGCATCCTCTAATTGCTACAGGCTTCTGAAAAGTGCCCTTTCACCGATCGAAATTGATCTGAAGATGAGACTGAACGCCGAGGCCCCGACTGCAATAAGGCCCGCAGTAACCAAAAAGCAAACCCGAAAACCGAACACTCCGGCCGCTACCCCCATTATCAGTGAGCTCAACATCATACCTATATAGATACAAGTAGTATAACCGCCCATTGCAAATCCCCTGGAGTCTGCCGGAACCAACTCCGAGATCAGCGCACCTACAGCGGTGAAAGCAATTCCCATGCCGATGCCCATCAAAACTGCGCTGATGAGAAACATTGCAAGCGAGGTGGAAAGCCCTAACCCGACATTAGAAAGGGAGTAACATAGAAGCCCGGCGAACACCAGGCTGCTCCTGCGCGAAACACGATCGCCCAGATATCCGAACGGGATGCGGCCAAGGGCGTTAACAATTGCCTGTGTCCCGAAAATAAGCCCGATCTTTCCTACGTCTACCCCCTGTTCACTGGCGTGAAGCGGCAGGAAAGTAATGAATACGCCAAGCCCGAAGCAGCTAACAAGCGTCACAAGCCAGCACGCCATCAGGGGATGGTTCCCGAAAAGCTCCCGAATGATCTTTTTACTGTCCCTTTTGGGCGGTCCGACCGAATGAGCCCGCGTTGCTTTGGGAAATGAAAACAAAAGGATCGAGAAAACGATCAATCCCAGGGTCCCCGAAATCATGAAAGCCCAGTTATAGTTGAGCAGATGAGCGAAAAACCCGCCGATCGCGGGGCCAAGACTCATACCGCCGTAGATCGCCATCGTGTACCAGCCGTAGGAGCGCCCGAGGTGGGTCGGAGGTGAAAAATCGGCCACAAAGGACATCATCGTTGGGCCGAAGGCAGCGAGTCCGAACCCAGCGAAGAGATTTATCACCATCATTTGCGGAAAAGTCCGGCTAAAGCCCAGGAGCAGCGAACTGCTTGCCGAAATCAGAATGCCCGCCATAACCAAACGCTTGCGGCCAAGCCGGTCCGACAGGATTCCCAGGGGCATCGACATCCCTGCGGCTGCCAGCATGAAAAGTGAGTTAATTACTCCGATCCGGATTGTGTCAATTCCGAGAGAACGAGCATACAAGGGAAGGATCGGGATGCGCATGTAAGCCGCTGTGTAGCAGCCCAAGCCGGCCGCGAAGGAAATCAGGATCAATTTCCGGTATGACAGCGCCTGATCGTCAATGCTCATCACGCCGACTGCTTTGCACGAAATCTTCTGGGATCTATTCCGTATTTTTCGACCTTGTATTGAATGATCCTTTTGGTCGTACCGAGCAAACGGGCGGCCTGGGACTGATTTCCTCGCACGTCCTTCAGAGCGTCTGTAATCAGGTCACGCTCAAAGGCGCTGGTGAGCGCTTCCAGTTTCCCTCTGCTGGAGTTCTGCAAGCCTTCGGGTTTCATCTGCAGGGTCGGGGGCAGGTGCCAGGATTCGATCGAACTTTCCTGCGACAGCAGAACCGCGCGTTCTACACAGTTTTCAAGTTCGCGAACGTTTCCGGGCCAATGATAGGACATCAGCATGTCTATGGCGCTCGTGGTGATCCGTTTTATATCTTTGCCAAACTCGCGGGCGTACTTCAAAACGAAATAGTCCGCCAGCAAAAGGATGTCGGGCCCTCGTTCGCGCAAAGGCGGCAGATAGATCGGGAAGACATTGAGCCTGTAGAAAAGGTCCTGTCGAAAGGCGCCCTGTGAGATCTCGACTTCGAGGTCCTTGTTGGAGGCGGTTATAACCCGGACATCCACCTTTACGGTCCTTGACGAACCCAGGGGCTGGAATTCTCTTTCCTGTAAAACACGCAGGAGCTTTGCCTGAGCGATCGGAGAGAGTTCCCCCACTTCATCGAGAAAGATGCTCCCGGCCTGCGCCTCCTCGAAACGGCCGCGCCGCCGTGTTATAGCCCCGGTGAACGCGCCCTTTTCATGGCCGAACAACTCGCTTTCCAGCAGCGTGTCCGGCATCGCCGCGCAATTGACCTGGACCATGGGTCCGCCTGACCTTCGGCTGTTCTCGTGTATCGCCTTTGCAACCAGTTCCTTCCCTGTGCCGGTCTCCCCCGAAATGAGCACCGTAGTGTTCGTATCGGCAACCTGATCAATCAGGCGAAGAACTTCATGAATTACCTTGGAGCGGCCGATTATGCTCGTCGTTGGGCGCGTGGCCTCGGCAAGCATGCGCCTCAAGCGACTGTTCTCTTCTTCGACCCCGCGAAAATAGACGACCTTGCCGAGCAGCTCGGCAACCGCGCTCAATATGGCGACTTCCTGGCTGATATCCTCGACCTCGTGGGCAAGTTTGTCCGCCGAAAGAATGCCCACGCAGCGTCCCTGATAAAAGATCGGGACGCACAAAAAAGCCAGTTCGGCCCTGTTCAACGATTTGCGCGCTCCGGTCCGGTCCAGGAAATGAGCCTCCTTACCCAGATTGGCTATTGCCATGGGACGCCCGGTCTGAGCCACCTTCCCGGTGATGCCTTCACCCGGCCGATAGCTGATTTGTCCCGTTTCAACATCGACCCCGCGGGCCACGTCCAGCCATGCCTCACCGGTCTGCAAATCGAGAACGGAGATCATCCCGCGCTCCATGCCGAGCCGCGAGCTGAGAACGTCAAGGGTTTCCTGCAACTGGTCCTTTAGTTCGCTCGAATGGCAAAGGACCCTGGCTATTTGGTGCAACGCTCTCAGTTCAACCAAGCTAAATTCGTCGGGCATTTTTTTCCTGCTTTACTATGGATAGCTCATTTTTGAATAAAGAAGCGTAACGAATAACAAATATGAACAAAATTGTCACACAAAATTGTCGTTAATTTTAAATCAAGAAGCGGAAAACAAACCCGATCATTCCCCCTTTAGCCTAGATCATATGCCTGTTTCAAACCTTTTGCGTCGATTTGGACCATTTGAAGCTGTATATTCCGGTTTGGAACCAGATGAAAGCGGGCCGGCAGATGCAGGCATCGTGGGGATCTCTGTCTTGATTGTCGCTGTTTGCTACTTATAGTTCACTTTGCTTTGATTGGTGGCGAAAGGATTTGGACCTCCCTGCATATGAGCAAGAACACATATCCACCCATTGCCGATTACGGCTTTATAGCGGACAGCCATTCATGCGCATTGGTGTCGAGAGCCGCGTCCATTGATTGGTGCTGCATGCCGAGAATGGACTTTCCAAGTTGTTTCGGCCGCCTCCTTGACTGGAACAATGGGGGATACTCTCAGATTGCGCCGGTGGGAAAATACCGCACGATTCGACGGTATCTGGAGTCGTCGATGGTTCTCGAAACCACTTTCAGGACCAGGGGGGGTGAAGCGCGGGTTCTGGATTGCTTTACGATGCGTGAAGGCGGCCAGCAGAACCCGCATCAGCAGATTCTGCGGATCATCGAGGGAGTGAGTGGGACGGTCGAATTCAAGATCGATGTCGAACCTCGTTTCGGCTATGGAGCAATCAAGCCATGGATCCGGAAAGATTTTAAGGGCAATTTCCTTGCCATTGGCGGCAGCCATGGACTGGTCATCTCCGGTAACGTGGATCTGGAACTGAAACACCGGCATAATCTGGTTGGCGCCTGCGCCACGGAGAAAGGGTCGCGGGCCTGCCTGTCCATTTTATTCCGGAATCCGGAGGAAATAGACGACGGTCTGTTTGAGATCCCGGACACTGAAGAACTGAACCGCAGATTGGAAGAGACTATTTCATGGTGGCGCGATTGGTGCAAACAGGGTGAGTTCAAGGGTCGTTATTGCGACAGCACGAAACGGTCTGCCATGGTGCTCAAAGGTCTTACCAATGCGCCTACCGGGGCCATAGCGGCTGCGGCCACTACTTCTTTACCGGAATATCCAGGTGGATGCCGCAACTGGGACTACCGCTTTTCGTGGGTTCGTGATTCGTGCTTCGCGGTAAAGTCTTTGGCGCAGCTCGGTTATGAGAAAGAGGCCAACGGGTTCCGCCGGTTTATCGAAAGGAGTGCTGCGGGCAGCGCGGAACAACTCCAGATAGTCTTTGGGCTCGGGGGTGAGCGCTGGTTCCCTGAAAACGAAATAGACAGGTTTGAAGGGTATCGTGGCGCCAAGCCCGTGCGCGTGGGCAATGACGCCTGGAAGCAGAGTCAATTGGACACTTACGGTGAATTGCTGGACCTGGCGTACCGATGGCACAATCGAGGTGAATCTCCAGACGATGATTATTGGGAATTCCTCGTCGAACTGGTAAACGCCGCTGTCGAGTCCTGGCAACGTCCGGATCGCAGCATTTGGGAGTTGCGGGGCGAACCTCGTCATTTCGTATTCTCCAAGGTAATGTGCTGGGCCGCGATCGACCGGGGAATAAAACTGGCCGAGGACATCGGCCGGAAAGCCCCCCTGGACCACTGGAAAAAGAGCCGCGAAGAGGTGCGCAGGGCGGTCGAAACAAGAGGCTACGAAGCGGACCGAGGAGTCTTTGTGCAGGCATTCGATCATCCGATTATGGATGGGTCCCTGCTGTTGCTCCCTGTTTTTGATTTCGTGGATTACAAAGACGAGCGAATGATCCGCACTACCGATGCCGTATGGCAGGAACTTGAACAAGGAGGCCTGCTGCTGCGTTACGCTTCGCTCAGTGACGATTTGCCTGGTTTAGAGGGGGTTTTCCTGTCCTGTTCGTTCTGGCTCGCAGAATGTCTGGCCAGACAAGGCCGCGCGGACGAGGCCCATCAGGTCTTTGAGCGTGCCTTGTCCACCGGCAACGACCTGGGGCTCTTTTCCGAGGAATACGATACCAATTCCGATGAGATGCTTGGGAATTTCCCTCAGGCATTGACCCACCTGTCGCTTATCTCGGCCGCAGTTGCAATAGAGGAAACGAGTAAGACCACCCCTTAATTTCGAATTTAAGGAACCATGGGGTGAGTTTGTCCATGCTTCCCTGCCCGGGCCGAGTCGCGCGGCTTGTGGGCTACGCCGTCGACATTGTCTATCGTCCGACAAAAATTCTCTTCTTTTAACGTTGACCTGCCGATAATATCTGCGTGCATTTAAGAAATGACATTTGTGCATCTTAATCACAAAGCCGGCTTTGCTCAGTCTCAGGTTTATGATGATGACTCAGATGAGTTGCCGGTCTGGGCTGATGATACACCGGCAGACAAATGCCGGGCAGCTGGATCGAAGCAATCGCCCATCTTGAAATGATCCGAAAAAGGAATCCATGCCATGCTCATGGGAATGACACTTAGAATGAAATTGCTGGTTGCCGGGATTATCTTGACCATGGCGCCTCTGGTTGCGGTTTATACGGTTGTCTATTTTCAAAACGACAAAATGTTGAAGAGCGCCAGGGAACAAGCTGCCCATCTTGCATCTATGGACCTTACGCATATCACGCAATCGGTCTACAGTCTTGTGGAATCTCACCAGGAAGTGAACGAGAAAGACATCAAAGTGGCCCTTACCGTGGCACGGGAATTGGCTGCTTCTATGGGGGGCTTTTCATTTGCACATGAGAAGATTACCTGGAACGCGGTTAACCAGTTCAATCATGTCAAAACGATGGTTCAACTGCCTCAGATGAAGCTCGGCGATGTGTGGCTTTGGCAGATAAGCGATACAAGGGTCTCGGCCTTGTTTGTCGATCAGGTTCAGTCGCTGACAGGGGTGACATGCACGATCTTCCAGCGCATGAATGATGCTGGCGATATGCTCCGGATATCAACCAACGTGGTCAATAGCGACGGCGAACGGGCCATTGGCACATACATTCCCGAAACGGATCCGGATGGAAAAACCAATCCGGTGATTTCCGCCATTCTCAAAGGCGAGACATATCAGGGGCGAGCCTTCGTGGTGAACGGCGTGTACTTCACTTCATATGAACCAATTGCGGATGCCGGCAACAAAATCGTGGGCATGCTCTACGTGGGGGTCCCCCAGGAAGGCGTAAAGAGTCTGAGACAGGCCATCATGAACGTCAAGGTTGGGAATTCGGGGCATGTCTGGGTCCTTGACAGTTCAGGCCGCTACATAATTTCCAAGGACGGCAGGAGGGACGGCGAAGACGTATCGAATTCTAAAGACAGCAATGGCACTCTCTTCATCCAGGAAATCTGCAGGATGGCAACCGGTTTGAAGGATGGTGAAATTGCCGAGTACACCTACTCCTGGAAAAATGCGGATGATCCAAAGCCTCGCACCAAAGTAGTAAAGATCATGTATTATAAGCCCTGGGATTGGGTCATCGGAGCAGGAGTATTCACCGATGAACTCTACGAAGCCACGGAGCAGAGGACCCGAGAACTGGGGCGCCAGAGCAGAATAATTATACTTGGGGTTTTCCTGGTCTCTATTCTGGCTGCAATCTTGATCTGGTTTTTTGCCTCCAGGGGAATTGCCGAACCGATCAGCAAGCAAGCGGAGGAGGCATTGCGAGCCAGTGAAGAAATGTTTCGCCTCCTGGTAGAAAGCCCCCCCGATGCCATATTTGTTCAAACCGGAGGTCTTTTCGCCTATTTGAATCCGGCTGCCCTGAAGCTCTTCGGAGCTGCCTCTCCGGATCAACTTATCGGAAGATCCGTCCTGGAAACCCTGCACCCTGCCGATCACGAAAATGCCAGGCGGCAGATCCAAATGGCCAACGTAGAGAAAAAGGGCGCTCCTGTATCGGAGCAGAAATTCATCAGACTCGATGGGACCGCCGTAGATGTTGAGGTGCTGACTGTTCCAATCGAGTATAGGAGCAGTCACGGAGCACTGGTTTTTGCCAGAGACATTGGTGAACGGAAGCGGTCCCAAGAGGAGCGTGAGCATCTCAACCGCCTTAATAAGTTGATTCTCGATGCCGCCAGTGAGGGAATCATCGGGATTAACGCTGAAGGGAAGTGCATTTTTGCAAACCCTTCTTCGGCAGCGATATTGGGATATGAAGCAGAAGAGATGATTGGAAAGGAAGTGCACAAACTTATCCATCACTCAAGGGATGACGGGTCCGTTTATCCCAATGAAGAGTGTCCAATGCACCTTACACTAAAAACCGGGGAGCCCTGCCGTGTGAAAGATGAGGTCCTCTGGAGGAAAAATGGAGAAAGCTTTCCGGCTGCCTACTCGAGTACCCCTATCGTGGAGGCCGGCAAAACTACAGGGGCTGTCCTCACCTTCCGGGATATAACCCAGCGCAGGGAAAACGATGAAATGAAAGTCATGCTCGAGGCTAAACTCCGGCAAACCCAGAAGATGGAAGCCATCGGTGCGCTGGCCGGCGGGATCGCCCACGACTTCAATAACATCCTTGGCGTCATCAGCGGGTACACCGAAATTACAGCTTTGGAATTGCCGGAGGAAACGGGGGCCAAGAAATATCTTGAATATGTAATGCAAGCCGTGGACCGCGCTAAAGACCTGGTCAAGCAGATCCTTACGTTCAGTCGAAAAACCGAACAGGTGACAAAGCCGGTCCAGGTCATCCCGATAGTTAAAGAAATCGTCAAGTTGATGAGGGCATCCCTTCCTTCAACGATTGACCTGGCACACGAGATCAACGTCGCAGTTGGCGATGACGTCGTGCTGGGGGACCCCACCCAGATTCATCAGATCCTTATGAACCTTTGCACCAATTCAGGCCACGCTATGCGCGAGCAGGGGGGAGTATTGAAAATCCTGCTCTCCAGGGTCTTCTGGGGCGCTTTAGACCCCGGCAAACCTCATGATCTGGAACCCGTGGAGTACCTGCAATTGAGCATAAGCGACACCGGGCACGGAATCGAAAAACATATAGTAGACCGCATTTTCGAGCCTTATTTCACCACCAAAGGGGTCGGGGAAGGAACAGGGCTGGGACTGTCGGTGGTACACGGGATTGTTAACTCCATGGGCGGAACGGTGAAGGTGTACAGTGAGCCGGGAGTTGGGACGGTTTTTCACGTATTTATTCCCAGGCTTATCGAGAAGGGCATAGAGGAATCCGAGCAGCCGCCCGAACCCATTCCGACCGGAACGGCATGCGTCCTCTTGGTGGATGATGAAGAAGGACTTGTTGGCAGCGGATTGTTGCTTTTGAAAAGCCTGGGCTACAAAGTGGAAGCTACCACAGACAGTCTTAAGGCGCTGGAGATGTTCCGTGAGGACCCGCACCGGTTTGATCTGTTGATAACCGATCAGACCATGCCAAAATTAACCGGAATGGAGTTGGCAGAAGAGGTGATGAAGATCCGGCCTGGAATGCCGGTCATTCTCTGCACCGGATTCAGTGAGATCACATCCTCTGAAAAGGCCAGGAACATCGGCATCCTGGAATATGCCACCAAGCCTCTCAACAAGACCGTCCTGGCAAAGACCGTCCAAAGGGCGCTGGACAAGCGGCAGCAGCCTGAAAAACCGGGAGTATGAAAACAGAGATCAATCTCTTCCGTTATTATTCTTAAACTGAATACAGGATGAAAACCAATCCAATCACTCCGCTCCATTGATATGTCAAAAGATTTATAAAAAATTTATTCCAGAGTACAGGCGAGAGGATTTCAAGCATGAACGTAAAGGAAATCCAGTCAAAAACCATTCTCTCTGCATCCAAGATTTATAACTATGTCATTAATCCGTATGTGGGCTGTCAGCATGCCTGTAGCTACTGCTATGCCCGCTTTATGAAAAGGTTCAGCAAGCATAAAGAACCATGGGGTGAATTTGTAGATGTCAAAATCAATGCAGCCGATTTATTGCTGGTTGAGATAAATAAGAAAAAGCAGGGAAGCGTATGGATAAGCGGCGCATGTGATCCTTATCAGCCTTTAGAGATAAAATATAAGCTGACCCACAAATGCCTTAAAATACTAGCTCAGCATTATTGGCCTGTCATAATACAGACACGTTCCCCTTTAGTGCTGAGAGATATAGATGTTCTTAGAGAAGTACCTAATATTGAAGTTGGGTTTTCAATTACCACAGCAGACGATAGCATCAGGACATTGTTCGAGCCAAATGCACCACCCATAGAGGAACGGCTAAGAGCACTTGGTGAATTGCATCGGTCTGGGATCAAGACTTATGTCATGATTGCGCCCATTCTTCCAGGAGCCCAACTTCTGGCAAAAGCTCTGGAAGGAAAAGTTGACTACATCCTGGTTGACCGGATGAACTATAAGTATGCCGACTGGGTTTACATGAAATACAGATTGCAAGATAACCTTTCTGACGATTTCTTCTACCGGACAGGCCGCGAGCTTGCCGATGCATGCATGAAATTGGGAATCGACTGCCGTTTGGTCTATTAAAGTAATCTTGTTTTTAAAAAGTTATTTGGTTAAATTGGAGTTCGCCCCAGTCGCTCTTCCTTGTCAAATATCGTTCAAACTTTGTGTGGAAAAATTAAGGAGAAAGCCACGCGTGGAAAATAATGCCAGGATGCCGATGCAGCCCAAGTCCGTACTATCCCGCTATCCGCTCTTCGCCTCCTTTCAAGGCAGGCTCTACTTACTCCTTTTTTCCGTATTCATTCCGGTGCTGCTGATCCAGGCCGGATACCTGTACCAAAGGTTTGAAACACGAAAGGCAAACGAATTCCGGACAAACATGGAGATGGCTCGGGCGGTTACGGGAACTTTTAATCAGTTCGTCAAAGACATCCTCAATCAGGAACTCGCCATCGGCGTCAACTTCACTATGCCTCAGTCCCTCCCGCCAGACCAGATGAACCGGATACTTGCAACTAACAGGGCCGCGCATTCTGCTCTCCGTAGTTTCTTCTGGCTGGACCCCGAGGGCATTATCATCGCATCCAGCAATGGCTCCAGTATCCAAATGGACCTCAGTGACCGCAACTATGTACGGAAGATCATCTCCGGCGAGAAATGGGTGGTAAGCGATCTTATAATCTCGCGGGCTACTGGTGAGCCCATCTTTACCATAAGCCGGGCTATACGGGGAAATGAAGGCAAGCTGCTGGGTATAATTGTAGCGGGTGTTTCCGCCGACAAGATGGGGGATGTCATCTCCCTTGAGTTGTCAAAGGATGAGACAATCACTATCCTCGACAGCACCGGCACGGCAGTCTACCAGTACCCTGCAAGGGAGTGGACCCTGGAGGAGAGAGATCTCCTGAAGAATCGGCCTGCTATCAGGCAAGCTCTTGACGGCAGGGAAGTTACCGGGATCTTCCCGTGCTTTACTACGGGGGATGAACGGGTGGTGGCGCTTAGCCCTATTCCCTCGATTGGTTGGGTAGCCAGTATTGGCCGCTCCCAAAAAGCACTGATGGCCCCGATCATATCCCAGATTATCCACCAGGCAGGTATATTCTCCCTTCTTTTGATAGCAGTCTTTCTGGGAGCGTATACTCTCTCACGAGGGATTGCCGGCTCCATACGAAGGCTGTGGGAGGGGGCACTGGCCCTTGGAGGTGGCAATCTGGGAAATAGAATCGAGGTGAGCGGTCCGGGCGAACTTAAGGACCTGGCATCCGCCTTCAACGCCATGGCTGAAAAGATAGGAACACGTGAGAAGGCCCTCGAAAATGCGCATCAAAGACTTGAGTCGGTTCTGGAAGCAATACCGGCATGTATCAGCCTTCAGGCACGGGATTATTCCGTTCGCTATTCCAATCGCACCTACCTGGAGACTTTTGGAGATCATGACGGTAAGCCCTGTTATGAACACCTGGTCGGTCGTGGCGAACCATGTGATTTCTGCACCATTGCCAATGCCTTTGATACGCAAACTCCCCAGCACTGGGAGTGGACCAGCCCGGGTGGGCAGTGCTTCATGGCCCATGCCCATCCCTTCACAGATCTCGACGGCGCTCCGATGATGCTCAAGCTCAGCATTGAAATCAGCGAACTCAAGCAGGCACAGAAAGATCTTCGTGAGAGTGAAGAGAAGTACCGGGAGCTTGTTGAGAGTGCCAATAGCATCATTATTCGTATGGATGCCAGGGGAACAATGACATTCGTAAACGAGTTTGCTCAGAAGTTTTACGGCTATACCGAAGAAGAGTTCATGGGAAGGAACCCCATCGGATTGTTTCGCCCGGAGCAGGATTGCGCCGGGAGGGAACTTGCAGCCGTATTTGATGATATCTTCCATCATCCGGAAATGTGCGCAAACACGGAAGGTGAAAACATACGCAAGAATGGCGAGAAGGTCTGGGTTTCATGGACGAATAGAGCCATTCTCGATGAGGATGGGCAAGTGTGCGGCATCCTCAGCATCGGCAATGACATCACGGATCGCAAGCGGGTGAGGGATGCTTTGCAGGAATCGGAAAGGCAACTTCGGTTTCTCTCCTCGAAGCTCCTCTCGGCTCATGAGGAAGAAAGGAAAAGGATTGCCGGGGAACTCCACGATAGTCTCGGTTCGGCTCTTTCTGCGGTAAAGCTCTCGTTGGAGAACGCTCGCCAACAGTCGCAGGGGCAAAAGTCGCTGGCGGCGGCTCTGGATCTTTCCATCTCATGGACCCAGCATGCAATGGATGAGGCCAGAAGGCTAATGACGGACCTTCGCCCGGCGATGCTCGATGACCTTGGACTTGTTATGACGATAGGCTGGTTTTCGAGGCAGCATAGAAAGCTCCATCCGTCTATCCACATTGAAGAGGATATCGATATAGAAGAGCCGGATATACCGGATCATCTCAAAATCGTCATCTTCAGGATAATGCAGGAAGCCTTTCACAACATCTCCAAATATAGCCGGGCGGAGTTCGTGAGCCTCTCCATTGCGAAGAACAATGGCGCAATTGAACTGGTCATAGAGGATAACGGCGATGGTTTTGATGTAGAGTCAGCTTTACGGACAAANNAAGGATGGAAGAAGAGGCATGGGGCTGACCGGTATGAAAGAGCGGGCGGAACTCTCGGGTGGGTCCTTTGCAATCAGTTCCGTTCTCGGAGAAGGATCCACGATTCGTGCTTCCTGGACATCCGCCGGCAAAGATCCACCCCTGTGAAATGGGCAGGTCTGCCCCCACCAGCCCACGGGCAAACGTCCAGCTGGATATGAACAATGGCGCAGTGAAATTGATTGGGACTTCATCAGTACAGTTTTCTTTAGACTTTTATTCTTATCTCCTTTTTGTCGTACTTACCCACGCTGGTCTTTGGAATGGACTCGACTATAACGAACCTGTCGGGAACGCCCCATTTCGAAATGACGCCCTGGTCTACAAAACCCTGGCAAAATGCTCTCAGTTCCTGTTCCGAAACCTTTCCCTTGAGCTCTTCTTTTATCGTGACCATGGCACACGGCCTCTCGCCCCAGATTTCATCGTGGATTCCGACAACCGCCGCTTCGCCCACCGCCTGGTGCAGCGTAAGGATATCCTCGATTTGCAGCGAAGAGATCCATTCTCCCCCCGTCTTTATCGCGTCCCTCATCCGGTCGATCACATGCAGATAACCCTCCTTGTCGATTGACCCTATATCAGCGGTGCGCAGATAGCCACCCACCCAGAGATCCTCGGAGCGCTCAGAATCCTTGAGATAGCCCTGTGTGAGCCACGGGGCCCTCACCACTACCTCTCCCACACTTTCGCCGTCATGCGGAAGCTCCCGCCCGTCTTGATCGATGATTCTAAGGTCAACGAAAGGAATGGGAAGTCCGGTCAGGCAGCGAATGTTCGTTTGCTCTTCCTCGTTCCATTCGATCATGTGAGGCTTCAAGTGAGCAAGTGTGAGGACCGGACAGGTTTCAGACAATCCATAGCCGGCATAGATATCGATGCCCTTTTGCCTGGCCGCCTTGAACAACCCCCTGGAAAGCGCTGATCCGCCTACGACAATCCTCAATCCGGATAAGTCAACGTTGGTGCAGGCTGGAGAGGCCAGCAGCATGTGCAGAATGGTCGGAACGCAATGGGAAAAGGTTACGCCTTCCTTTTTGATAAGTCCAAGGATCGTTTCGGGCATGTAGCGACCCGGGTAAACCTGTTTCACGCCGAGCAGGGAAGCCACGTAGGGGATTCCCCAGGCGTGGACGTGAAACATCGGGGTAAGGGGCATGTATACGTCCCCTGAAGACACTCCCCCCTGGCAGTCCTGGCCGCACATAGAAGAGGTCAGTGCCAGAGTGTGAAGCACGAGTTGGCGGTGGCTGAAATAGACTCCCTTGGGCGCGCCCGTGGTCCCCGTGGTGTAAAATGTGGTGGCCATGGAGTTTTCATCAAAATCCGGAAAATCGTAATCGCCCGAACTTTTTCCCAGAAGCGCCTCGTATTCTCCCGCTGTTTCAAAACTCGTTTGGGGGGCTGGTCCCTGGTCGGTCAAAACGATGATGTTTTTGACAGTTCGCATCGCGCCGCGGAGTTTTTCCACGAGGGGCAGAAAGTCGGAGTGAACAAGGAGCGCGTCATCTTCAGCGTGGTTTATGGTGTATAGAACCTGCTCGTGAGAAAGCCGCACGTTGACAGTATGAAGCACCGCACCCATCATGGGGACGGCAAAAAAGCATTCCAGGTACCTGTGGCTGTCCCAATCCATTACGCCCACGGTATCGCCGGCTCTTATGCCCAGGTTTTCCAGAGCGTTTGCCAGTTGGCCGATTCTCTTGGAAAGCGTCATGTAATCGTAGCGTTTTACATCTTTGTAGACAATTTCCTGCCGGGGAGCCCGACTAAGAGGGGTTTGGAGAATATTTTTGATTAGAAGGGGGTACTCGTAAGCCGACGGTGTCCGCTGGATCAGTTTCGTCGTCATAATATCTCCTTCGCAATGATGCGTAACTTGGACACATCCTGGAGAGTCTTCGGAAATCAAATTCGACTATTGGAAGCTCAGGCTACATCAGGCAGACGACACTGCTCGATGTAGCCTGAGCAGGGTAGTGACGATATTGACTTTATGCACTTAGCTGAAATAGCTGAAAACTGCGGATTTTTCATGAGTTGCCCCCTGGAATAGGGCGATGCACGAAGGAAACATAAGCACACAGATATACTATCAAAATAAGCATCAAACCCAGTTTACGCAACCAGAACGACCTTTCTCCCAATTTAAGTGGAACGCAGGAGAGAAGTGACATCTCCCAAAAATTAAAAATCAGGTTATCAGTCATTCCGACTACCTAAAACAAGCCCCGCCGGCAGATGTATCACTTGCGTGTTCAATAGGGAAATCGTATAGTTTTATGGCCTCAGGGTTGTTCCGGAAATTTTTCAGACAGAATCCGACCCAATCGTGATCGACTCAATTCCAACCTGCTAAAGGAGGAATATCATGAGCAATGATGCTATCTTCTCCATTGACGCTCTTCTGCCAAAAGATATGGCCATCAAGGCGGAAGATGTCGGAATCGTGAAAGCCGGTCTTGGTAAATACAGAATGTTCGCGCTGGCGATTCTGGCCGGTGCGTTCATAGCCATGGGGGCAAATTACGCAACCACCGTATGGGCCGGACTGGCAGGGGCAGGTGTACCTTATGGAATCCAGAGGCTCCTGGGGGGGCTGGTTTTCGCCACAGGCCTTATCATGGTGATTATAGGCGGCTCAGAGCTTTTTACGGGCAATTGCCTCATCCCCATGGCTTGGGCGAACAACAAGGTGTCTACGGGATCAATGCTGCGGAACTGGATAATAGTCTATGCCGGAAACTTCGTTGGTTCCGTTTTGACGGCATACATTGTTTTTCTCGGCGGGCAGCACAAATTTGGAGCCGGCTCAGTCGGGTTGAGCGCACTCAACATTGGAATAGCTAAAACAAGCCTCGATTTTCTGCCTTGTATCGCACTCGGCATCTTTTGTAATGCTCTGGTCTGCATGGCTGTTTGGATGTGTTTTGGCGCACGCAGCAATACGGACAAGGTACTCGTGATCCTTCCACCCATTTCGGCATTCGTTGCGTGCGGGTTTGAGCACTGCGTGGCCAACATGTACTTCATTCCATCGGCGCTTTTCATAAAAGATCTCGATCCGGCATATTTTGCGACCGTGGTTGAAAAGCTCAAGGATGGCGGCCAAATACTTACCTGGGGCAATTTTATCGTTCGAAATCTGATACCCGCCACTATCGGAAACATCCTTGGCGGCGGGCTCATGGTTGGCCTGATGTACTGGTTTATCTACCTTCGGCCGAGTTGGTCCGGCAAGGGCCCGGTGAACTAAACCGTCGGGGTTGGTATTAAGACCGGTAACCGGATGCAATGAGCCCGGCTCTGCCCAGTCCATCCGGGTCTGTTCATCTCGTTAGAAATCGAATTCGAAGATGTCGACGCGAGCCGGCTGGATGTCTTTAATCATAACCACAATATCCATGGGCATATTATCCCTGTCCTTGGCCAGATTCGGGATCACCGCTGCACGGTAGTATCCTGCCCGGGTGAATGCGTTGATGGCCGAGGTGCTGGTGTCGGGTATTTCGGCGAGAAGTTTTTCGAGCCTCAGTTTATACGCGATTGTGGAGAGTTCCTCGATCATGCGGCGCGCAAGACCGACATTGCGGTAGTCTTTGTGCACAAAGATGCGCACTGTTCCAAGGTGCCATTTCCAGCCGGATCGGCGGCGGTTGATGGTGGCATCGGCGATAATTTTGCCCTCTTTTACCGCCAAAATCGGCAGGGTCTTGTTGTAATCAAGATTATCCGCCCATTTCTCGCACAGGAGAATGCTCGAGACGTCATCACGCAAATAACCGCTTTCCTCCTCGGGGACGGCTTTGAAGAATTCATACAGGGCATGTTTATCCGTTGTCACCATGGGGCGCAGGAGAATCCTGGTCCCGTCGCTTAGTTCAGTTTCTTTTCGATAAGCATTCAGATCAAATTCAGCTACTGCGTATGTATCTAACATGATCGTTGCTCCTTTTCATCGAAGAGGTTGTCCGCAAGACCGGATAGCTTGGCAGGAGACTCGCGAACCGAAGTCTGATTCGAGTTGGAACATTGAACGAGCGGTTACCGTCAAGACAGATTCTAATCCGGCCTTGAACTCATTCTTAGGCAAATTTCGTTCCATTGATCACGAATAATTATTTAGCTAAAAATTTGGATAGTTATGCTGAAGATCAAAGTCGTGGGCCGCTGTTTTGACCAATAAAGGCGACAATGAGGTGTAATCTGAAAGATACACATTTCGCGGATTGATACTCAGGACAATGATAGCTGCACTCGACCAGGGTTTGGCTTTTGTCAGATCCGCCCCAACAGCCTGAGAACCCCGATGGACAGGGCGGGAACGTAGGTAATCAGCAGTACTCCCAGGCCAAGTATAAGCAGAAACGGGATAACATTGCAGTATAGCGCTGTCATCGGCTTTCCGAAACGGGATGATGATAAGAGCAGGTTCAGGCCAACCGGCGGAAAGAGAAAACCAAGTTCGAGGTTGGCCAGAAAAATGATGCCGAGGTGGACCGGGTGGATTCCGAACGCCACTCCGAGCGGAACGACAAGGGGCGTCAGGACGATGATCGCCGAAAATATTTCCAGTATGCTTCCTGCTACCAGCAGCACAACGTTCAATGCGAGCAGGAAAAGAAGCGGCGAGTGAATCTGCTCCCTTACGACCTCCAGCAGGCGGTCGGGAATCTGGGCGTCCACGAGGTAGCCTGTAAGGCCCATCGCGCAGCTAAGAAGCATCAAAACCGCCCCGACGAGCGCGGCGGCATTGACGAGGGTTGCCGGTAACCGGTCCAGGGGATGCAGGTCCCGGTGAATGAAACATGCGATAACGATTGTGTAGGCGAACGCGAAAGCGGAAGTCTCCAGCATTGATGCCAGACCGGTCCCGAACAGAAGGACCATCGCAACAGGGATGGACAGATCCCATTTTGCGCAGCGCGCTGCAGCCAGAAGTTCGCGCCATTTAAAAGGCTGCCGCTCTATCCCGGTTTTCAGGCTGACGCTTATTCCATAAATCGCCACAAGGGTGAGCAGCAGCGTTCCCGGCACCAATCCGGCGATGAACAACTGGTCAGCCGGGGTATTTGAGACAACGCTGTAGAGGACTACAGCAAGGCAAGGCGGAAACAGGAGGCCCAAGCTCCCGGCCGCCGTTACCAGGCCGAGTGAGAAGCTCTCCGAGTAACCGCCCTTGAGCAGTATGGGATAGACAAGCCCCCCCAGAGCTATGATCGTAACACCCGAGCCTCCGGTAAGCGCAGTGAAAAGCGCGCAGACTGCTGCAACGAGCACCGCGACTCCCCCGGGAATGAACCCCAGCAGCGCCTGAAAAAAATTCACCAGTCGCCGTGGAGCGTTGGTCTCCGCCATGACAAAGCCGGTTGCGGTCAGCAGCGGTATTGCGGGAAGGGTTGGAGAGCCGACAAGCCTGTATATCTCGGCTGTGACAGCCGCAACTGGTGTCCCTTCCCTCCAGAAAAAGAGCAGCGCCAATCCGGACATTGCGGCGAACACAGGGGTCCCCAGAAGTGTCGCGGCCATGAGCATTGCGCTCAGGACCCAGATTGTAAGGTCCCCGGGGTGAATTATACCCAAAAGAAAGGACGCCCCAGCAATGGCTGCAGCCCCAAGACGCGCCGGCAGCCAGCTCGAGGATTTCAAAATGTAGGTCAGCGAGATAAGCCCCAGACCGAGAGGCATCACGCTTTCGCTGATCCAGACCGGCAGCCCCAACGTCAGGTTCCGGCCCTGCATCCGTTCGGCGATAACTACACAGATACTGGCATACGTAAGAATTGCGGTGACAGAGGCGGCTACGCAGGAGGAGAAGAACTCAGCATCCCGGCGCACTCTTACTCCCGGGAGCAGGCTGGCCGTGGAGAGCGTAAGATGTTTGCCGGTCAGGGTGGCGGCAAGTCCACCGATGAAGGTAAGAAAAAATGTCAACTGCTGTGTATAAGTGGCAGAGCCCGGGATGTGAAACCCGGCAAGCGGGCGACCAAGAAAGTCCACGAGCGGCATGGCGGTGAGCAGCAAAAAGCCGGCGACAAGCGAACCTTCCCCAATACCGCGGGCCAGAGCACGAGGTGTCACTTTCCCGCCTTATCCGCCTGCCGGCGGCATTGATCCCTATATTTCAAGGCGGTGTCCAGAGGTTCGACGGGCATATACGAACCGCGAACCTCCGGGAGAACGCCGTCGATCAGACGCCTCCATTCATCCAGGGCTTTTCCGTCAATTGAAATGACTTCAACCCCATTCTTTTTCAACACGTCGATGTCCTTTTGGTCTGCTTGCCTCGAAAATTCTCTGATGCGCTTAGAAGCTCTGAGCGACGCCTCCCTGATGACAGGGCGGATTTCAACGGGAATTTTCTCCCAGGAGGATTTCGTCATCACTATGCCCCCCAGGAGCACGGCCCATTTGAGATCGGTCATATAGTTTAGGTGCTTGTACCATTGCAGCAGGAGGACCCCCTGAGAGGACATGGTGATGGCATTGACCAGACCGGTCTGAAGGGCGGTCGCAATCTCGGTGGTAGGCAGCGGCACAGGATTCAATCCGGCTTTTTTGACAAGTTCCACATACTGGTCATCGCCCGCCCCGGCGAACATCTTCAATTTTTTCAGATCGTCGGGCGTCCTTACGGGAGACTTGGTAAAGAAATATGTCCATCCTCCATCCGACCATCCGAGGACAATAAATCCCTTTGCCTCCAATCGCCGCTCCAACTGGGACCCGATCTGCTCACGGACACAATCCAGCTCCCCGTAATTAGCGTATGCCAGGGGAATTTCGAGTGCGAGTACCCCCCGGTCTATTTCACTGAGGCCCCCTACGGTAAGGAGACCCGCGTCCAGTGTCCCGAGTCGCATCTTTCGGACGATGTCGAGGTCATCCCCGGCCACCCCGCCCGGATAGAGCCGGAGTGCAATTCGGCCATTGGAGGCTTTTTTCCATTCAGCACCCATTTCCTGAAGAATCTTGTGCCATTCGGATCCTTGAGGCGCGAGCGTCGCCATTTTTATGACAACCTCGGCGCCTTGAGCAGCATATGCCGAAGCTGAAATTGAAAACAGAATGGCCCCAAAGCAAAACCATCTATGAAGTTTCATGGTGTGTCCGCCATCAATTCTGCTTTAATCAGTCAATAAAGAGCCGGTCCATTCGGCCAAGGAGCCATCGTGCCCTGCGCTGTGCAATTATATTTGAAAGCCGCTGATCCGGGGCATCGTCGATATTGATTGCGAGCGCCCGATTCAGCAGTCTATTGAACTCAGCCCGGTCCTGTGTTGCCACGTCAACCGTTTCGGCAAAAGAAACCAGCGGGGCGGCCCTTCGTCCCCCGGACAGATCAATCGCCCGCGCAAGGCTTTCGCGGGCACGGTCGATAGAGCCTCCGGCAGCAGCCGGCCTCCCACCCTCGTATACAATCATAAAATCGTAAATCGTGCCCGAATCAAATTTTTCGTCAAGTTCCAGGGCGCGCCGAATGAGGGCCTCCACGCTGGGCAAGTCCACAGAAAGGGCAGAGTTGGTTTTGTCCAGCGAGATGGCGGCCCCCCACGCGACCGCAGTCCAGTAAAGGAGAGGAACGTCTTGTTTGCCCATTGGAGCCAGCGCCTTCTCGGAATCGCTCTTCAGCAGGGCGGCAAAACCAGGCTCGACTTCCTCAAGGCCGCGCATTCCATAACCCAGCCCCCGGCGGTAAAGACGCACCGCACGCTCCCTGAGATATATGGCCCGCTTAAGGTCGGTATCTTCAATTAGATCAGCCTCCGTCTGCACGAAGGCATAGGCGTACTGGGTGAAACCGCTCGCGGCCGCCAAAAGCAGCCCTTTATGATGTGGGGACTGCGCCAGCAGACTCTCGATGGTTTTGAGCCCAAAGGGCAGCGCTGCTCCCACAAGGTCCGGATCATCGTCGGTAGCGTAAACCGATGAGCCTTCCGCCAGAGCGTTGCCGAGGCGATCGACCACTAGTTTGTTAAGAGAACAGCCTGCCAGCGCCAGGACAATAATGGAAATCGATATCCAGCGCAATCCCAGGATGGCTCCCATAGTGAAGTTGTATGGCATAATCCGAATCCTGTGTCGATGGGTCTTTTTTTTTCCAAAAAACGCTCAACGATACTTCGACTCTTTAAAATAGCAAGCACTTTTCAAGATGAAACCGGGTTGTTCTTTGCGATGAAACTCATTGGTGGGGCTAATATCCAGCATTTCCTCAATCCCAGCGGGAAATACTGCTTCATCAAAATAAGCTGCCCATCCGGTCTGCGCAACCTATGGACCGACAATGGCATTATTGAAAACAATGGAGCCGGCCTTATTTTCCGAGAAAACCTGTCCGCTCTCTTCGAGATATCTCAAATGAGCGATTGCCTCTCCGGTGGCGAACCACTTCTGGGATGCCGGGAAGGCTTCCCATGAATCGCAGTCGATATCCCAGGTCATCATGGATGCAACCTCGTAGGCACTCTTGGGACCTTGCTTCAAAATGGAGAGTGCTTCTTCGAGTCTACTCCGATGATGCCCTTTCAATTCATTTATCCTGTTCCTGCAATTTCCTGAAAGGCGCCTGTGTCCAGGCAACACCTGATCAACGTGCAGGCTGTAAATCTTGTCAAGGCTGGCGATATAGCTTTTCAGAGGATTTCCCTCCCGGGTCCAGCATGTGATGTTCGGCGTTATATCAAAGAGAATATGGTCTCCGGACACAAGGACCTTCTTTGCGGGTTCGTACAAACAGGAATGGCCTTTCGTGTGCCCTGGCGTAGAAATGGCTCTAAAGCAGTAGCCGCCGTACCGGAACGTGTCCCCCTCCTCTACGGCACTCGTTTCCGGTATGACCTCCGTGCCATACTTATAACCCGGGTGGTTACTGAGAGCGGCCTGAAGCTCCTTTGCCGGAAAACCGTTAAGCCGGGCAAAGCCGGTAATCGCTTCCCAGCCGCCCCCATTCTCCATGAACTCCATGTACTCCTTGTCCGGTCGATTGATATATACGATTGAAGTGTCCTCAACCAGTCTCGGTACAAGGCCGATGTGGTCCGCGTGCATGTGAGTGATATAGAAGTCGGTCCTTTTCAGATCAACCTCGATTTCACCCAGGCCGACATGCATGGCTTCGAGGCACTCTCTTCTATTCAACCCGGTATCAATGACCAGGTTCCTGTCGATGCCTTTTATCACATAGGAATTGACCCAACCTAGAGGACTTCCCGGCAACGGGATTCTTATAAGGTATAGATCGGGCAAGAGCTCTTCAGCCATACAAGCGACCCTCCATCCTTCCTGAATTTCCTGGAACCTGACCCCTCACGCTATATTCCACGCTCTATAGCCGGGAACCGGAAGAATTGAAAGGTCTTGTTTATCGAAAGACCTGAGCGTTTGGAACCCACATGCCGTTACTTGGGTTTTATCCCATGTACTCCCATAAGCCGTTTGAAAAATCGACTTTCCATTTGGGGTTGCACTTGACCGGATCTTGACTTGTCGCGGGACTCTTTTGCTGGCTCATAGTGTTGTTATCCATATTTGTTGAGCCGCAAAGATAGAATGAAGAGAGAGGCGTACAGCCATCGGGGCTAAGTTTGCACCCTGCTTGTGAGCTGAAAAATGTACCGCTCAGGAATAGCAGCGAAAGCGCCATCCCAAGAATCAGTATTTTGCTCATTTTTATCTCCCGGAAATCCAATCAGTTATTCTTGCAATGTTATAACCTTTGCAACCTATTGAAAATAAAGTGTAATATCTCTTAAGTAAAACGTAAAAACACTTTCAGCCCTTGTCAACCGAATCATGACTCAAAGCCGATCCCGCTCTCTTTTGGGGCCGATCTTGCAAATCCCGGCCGAGTAATTAAAAAAGCGATGCTTGCTCTCTTGCATGAGAGATCATAACGGAGGGCGGCAGGCGCCTGAAACCTCAGCCTTTTTCGAATCCTCAAAAAGGAAGGCAAAAAAAGTGCACTACTTCCCTGTAACGTTAGTTACTTTGCTTTTTCTCATCCTTCTTATCATTTTTTTGATCGTTTTTATCGAGGTGCGCATTCTCAGCTACGCCTACGAACTTATGGGAATCAACAGACGCCATATTTTTCTGCTCCTGTTCGTTTCGCTTATGGGCACTTACTTTAATATACCCATATATCAATTCCCCGGTGGACAAGTTGTTTCCGGCGCTCACATCGATTTTTTCGGCATGCGATATATGATTCCAATGGTCAGGCAATGGCAGGGGACCACAGTTGCAGTAAATGTCGGCGGAGCTGTAATCCCGGCACTCCTGTCATTGTACCTCCTGGTGAAAAATAAATTCTATGGCAAGGCATTGGCAGGGATAATCCTGGTCACCATTGTAGTACACATGTTGGCCTATCCAGTCAAAGGACTCGGGATTGCCGAGCCTCTTTTTGTTCCCCCTTTGGTTGCCGCCGCAGCCGGTCTGATATTTGCCAGAAAGTCCGCTCCGGCGCTTGCTTATATTTCGGGAACCCTGGGGACCCTCATAGGTGCGGACCTGCTGAATTTGGACAAGGTCAGCTCACTTGAGGCGCCGATAGTATCGATAGGTGGCGCGGGAACCTTCGATGGAATATTCCTGACCGGAATCGTTTCCGTATTCATGGCAGCTCTGTTGACGCCAAAGCATAAATAAGCGTTTATATATCCAAAATTATGAAGGCTTCCCATCCTCGAGGGGACTGTTCGACTTTGAACCTGTGGAGGGTCACCGCCTTGACGTCAACGATCAGCCGGTGCCGCCCGGGGTCGATCTGCTCGCCCCAACCGGTTGCTTTCAAAAAGCAGGTACCATTTTCGAGTTTGATTTTTACGCTCTCGATACGAAGAAGGAGCTGCTCGGCGTCTTTAAAGAAGATTATTTCCTGGAGCAGGTTAAAAAGGAGCATATCAATAGCGTCGGAGTCGACTTCGATTTCGCGGCTTTGCCGGCGCTCAATTTCTTCAAGGTCTTCGATCATCACTTTCATGGCGGCTTCGGAAGCCGCTATGAACATTTCCTCGATTGTTTCCCCCCATGCTTCGAACGCCACATCGGCTGTGGCTATATCATCATGAAATTTAAACGGCATTTATCTCGCACTCATGAAGCCTGTGCTCTATCTCCGTACGCAGCCTGTCCAGACCCGGGCCGATGAAAACCAGTTCGGTTCTGTCCGCATCGAACTTCTCGAAATCGATGCGTCCAACGACGTAATTAAAGAGCCGGCACCCATCTTCGAAGCACACGAAACCTTTGGCTCGAATCAGCTCCGATGGAAGTTCGCGAACCAGCAGGTCGAATTTTGTCCTATCAAGAGTCTTGCCGGCAGTCCATGTAAATGAATCGAATTTATCTTTGGCGAAAGGCGCGGGCGGCCCGGACGGGGAAAACAACGAACTCACCCTACGCCCGGAGGTCTGTGCGAAGAGAAGATTAGAATCCACGTCGCAGTTTATAGTCCTTATGAATGTGGCGCGATCATTGTAATCTCTGACCCGGGTCTCAACCATTCGGGTTTCGGCCGTAGTCGCCTGGTCGACTTTGTTAATCAGGATTATGTCGGCTGAAGCTATCTGAGTCCTCAACGTGTACCCGACATAGGGATATCTGACTGCAAGATATGTATCCACGATACAAACGGCGCTGTCGAGCCGTACTTGCGCAAGGTTGTCCTCGACTTCAAAGACCAGTGCGTCCGACTCTGCCACACCCGTAGCCTCCACGACAATATGATCGGGCCTGATTGTTTCGACTACTTCCCTTACGGCAGCCTCGAACTCCCCGGTCATGGAGCAGCAGACGCACCCGCCGGCAAGCTCGACGATATCAATATTCCTGCCGCTTATAACCTTGCTGTCGATTGCCAGTTCGCCGAATTCGTTCATGAGCACAGCGATGCGTAAGGTCGTAGAATCCAGAATCCGCCTCAGAAGCGTCGTTTTGCCGCTGCCAAGACTTCCGGTGATGAGCATGAGGGGCGTTCTTGGCGCCATTGCACACCTTGATGAATTTTAGATTTTGGATTTTGAATTTTGAAAATCTGCGATCTGCAATCTAAAATCTAAAATCTAAAATCTAAAATTGTCATGCCGCTAGCCTTTGACGTTTCCCACCGGTATGAATCGAGCTACCCTTTTGCTGATGCCTGCCGCTTCGGTGGCTTCGACCACCTCGTCGATATTCTTATAGGCCGCTCCCGCCTCTTCGGCCAGGCCGGACCAGGAAGCCGTCCTGACATAGATGCCGCGCCGCTCCATATCCTGTTGAAGCGTCTTGCCGTGGAACATCTTCCTTGCCTTGTGCCGGCTCATGGACCTGCCGGACCCGTGGGCGGTGCTGAAAAATGTCTGGTCTCCGGACCCAACGCCGGCAAGCAGGTAGGAGCCCGTCTCCATGCTTCCGCCGATAATCACCGGCTGCCCGCTTTTGCGATAGATCGCCGGCAACCCTTCAGCGCCCGGCCCGAATGCCCTGGTAGCCCCCTTGCGATGAACCAGCAACCGCTGCTGCCGGCCGTCGATGGTATGAGTTTCAAGCTTTGCCGTATTGTGAGCAACGTCATACACCTGATGGAGCCCCAGATCGGCGGGGTCTTTGCGAAGCACATCGGAGAAGACTTCCCGGATCCTGTGCAGAATTACCTGCCGGTTGACAAAAGCCATGTTGATCGCGCATTTCATAGCTGCGAAATAGTCCTGTCCTTCCGGAGAAAGCAAAGGGGCGCAGGCAAGCTCACGGTCGAGGACCTTGATGCCGTACTTTGTCTGCATTACCTTCAGGAACACCTGCAGATAGTCGGTCGCCACCTGGTGACCGAAACCTCGACTCCCGCAATGGAACATGATCACCACCTGGTCGGGCATGCCCAGTCCGAAAGCCTCGGCCAGTTCAGCGTCGAAGATATTTTCACGCCGCGCCACCTGGATTTCCAGATAATGGTTTCCGGAGCCCAGAGTGCCGATCTGTTTATAACCTCGGTCGACCGCCTTCTGGCTTATCGTGGAAGCATCCGCCCCGCTTATTTGGCCAAATTCTTCGGTGCGCTCCAGGTCCTCCTCCCATCCGTAACCGTTTTTAATGCACCACCGGGCGCCCTTTTCAACAAGGTTCCTGAACTCGTCGTGGGAGAGTTTGACAAATCCGCTGCTGCCCACCCCCGCCGGGACACGCGCAAAGAGCCTGTCCACAAGGTCTTTCATGTGCTCTTTAACTTCATCGTAGGTAAGGTTAGTCAGGACCAGCCGCATGCCACAATTGACGTCGAACCCGATTCCGCCGGGCGAGATAACTCCGGAGCGCTCGTCCATGGCAGCGACCCCTCCAATCGGAAAGCCGTACCCCCAGTGGCCGTCGGGCATGCAGAGAGCATATTTTTGTATGCCGGGCAAAGTGGCTACGTTCGTCACCTGCTCGACAACCCCCTCGTCCATTTCAGACACTAGCTTTTCCGTGGCGTAGATGCGCGCTGGAACGCGCATTCCTTCCTTATAGTCTTGCGGAATCTCCCAAATAGTGTCAGATATTCTCTTGAACTGGCTGATAATAGGCATGATGAGTTTTCAGTTTTGAGTAACTTTTTTAGTTTTTAGTCTAAGCTTTCAGGCTTAACTTGTTTAATATATGATCGAAACGCCGATTGTCATCCGGCTGTTTCCTGCTACATCGAGGGTTGTCTTGACGGAGCGGGCCGTAAGAGCATGGAAATGAAAAGAGTTCCGGCCAACATTATATCCTTTGGAAAAAGGCTTAGGAAAAGCTCTATCCGCTGCGTCGGCGTAAAGCCCAACTGGAGCGACTACCCGGGAGATCTCCAGCAGGAAATCCTTCTTGCCGGGAAAGTCTGCTACCCCGGTCCGGTTTACAGCGAGATCTTCCAGGCTGCCGGTATCTGTGTTTTCCCGCGCAACTACTACCTCTTCATGGGCGACAAGATAGCTCAGACAGACCTTTTCAATCTGCTCGAAATATCTCATCCCAGGACCGGGATATATTACGGGCGCGCAATGTCCAAACGGATAGAAAACGATTTCAGCTATCCTTTTATTGCAAAAACCCCCATAGCGTCATCTCAAGGCAAGGGAGTCTTTCTGGTCCGGGGTCCGGAAGAGCTTTCGCAGTATCTGGGCACTCACAATCCGGCATACATTCAGGAGTATCTCCCGATAGAGCGTGATTTGAGGGTAGTGGTCATATGCGAAAAGCCCGTTCACGCTTACTGGCGAATCCACAGGGAGGGCGATTTCAGAAATAACGTCTCCCAGGGAGGCACTATTGTTTTTGAGGGGATCCCGGCCGCGGCGCTCGATTTTGCTGTGGAGACCGCCCGCAGATGCGGTTTTGATGAAGTGGGCCTCGATATATGCGAGCACGCCGGAAAGTATTGGGTCCTGGAAGCGAACATGGTCTTCGGTCAGGAGGGGTTCAGGAAAAAAGGTCTGGATATCCACGAAATAATTGCGAAGCTGTTCGACCCTTGAAAGGTTGACTCCATACAACATTGGATTGTATATTAATTGGGATATAAATATATTTTGGATGTGCAGGGAAGTTGGATGAAAAATGTGCAGATCTGTTTCGATGAAGAACTTCTTGGTCAAATTGACCTCATTGTGGCGAAGCATCGTTCGTCTCGATCAGCCATCGTAAGAGAAGCGCTGAGATATTGGATGATACAAAAAGAGATTCAGGACCTTGAGCAGGAATGGATTAATAAGCTCAAAGCAAATCCGGAAGACTTGAACGAGGCGAAGGTCTGGATGCAGGCCGAAACCTGGGTGGAATGATGAACCGGGGAGATGTGTGGCGCATTGACTTGGGGGGGAAAGCGGGAACAAGACCCGTTGTAGTTCTCGCCAGGCAAAACGTATTGGATTATTTGCAAAAAGTGGTAGTGGCAGAAATCACCACCAAAAGTCAGGGTTATCCAACCGAGGTTTTCATCGATCAGAGAGCCAACTTGCTCCAACCATCCTTTGTTCAGACGGACTGCCTGCACACAGTTGCGAAAAATGCTCTTCAGAAGTATTTGGGTTCTCTAGATTCAGAAACAATGCAGTTGATCTCACAAAAGGTGGTGTTCGCCCTCCAACTTGAATCTTGCTCTCCACAATATTGAGATTCATAATCCCGATGAATGCTGGAAGAGAGAGGAAACAGGAATTCCTGGATGACAAAGGTTTTGAAGACACCATCCAAAAGCGGCAAAAGAGATTCGAAGCTTCGTATAATAGTGACAGGGCTGGTAGGGCTGTATCCGCTCGGCGGAGTGGCATGGGATTATCTTCAGTACCCGATGGGGCTTTTGAAGCTTGGTCACGACGTCTATTACCATGAAGATACCTGGAGCTGGCCCCATCAGCCCATTGATAAAACATATACTCAAGACCCGAAATACTCGGTAGGATACTTTCGCGATTTTGTGGAAAAATTCGCACCCGGCCTCAGAGACAGGTGGCATTATCTCCATCTGCACGAGACGAGCTTCGGGATGAGCCGGGAAAAGTTCGACGAAGTGGCGGCTACTGCCGACCTTTTCCTAAATGTCAGCGGTGTATCCATGGTCCCCGACAACCTCCCCGGCGGGTGCAT
>OMOE01000104.1 GCA_900290365.1 Syntrophobacter sp. SbD1
GGAATGAACGAGATTGATTTTGTAATTCCTGATTCATAATTAATCTTATGGTTTTTTAAATTCTTAATTCTTAATTCCTAATTCCTAATTCCTAATTCCTAATTCTTAATTGTCCCTCTTGGCTATTCTGGCAACGGTATCCATCACCTTCTGCAATCCATACTTGTTTACCAGTGCGTCCAGGCCTATCTCGACATCCCCAACCTTGATCTCTTCTTCTACTTCTTCTTCCCTTTCTTCGTAAACCAGGACATCATTTAAACACCATTGAACGCACATCGGCTCTGATAGCGGTGGATCGCTTTCACACATATCGCATTTGAGGGGAAGACCGGAATCGGGTTCTTTGAATATGCTCCTGGATGGGCAGGAGGCCCTGCAGAAGCCGCACTCGTCGTATTCTTTTCCGTCAATCACATATTTGTCTCTGCCCATGCATTCGGCTGGAGTATATTCACCGGCGAATACAGGAAGCCATATATTTCTTAGACGGTGGCTAATCACCTGGATACGAGACCTGGCCGGATTATTGCTGCTGTATTTAGGCTCGGCGTGAAACGCGGAACAGACTACTTCACATAGTCTGCAGCCATTGCACTTGTCGGCATCAACCCTGATTGTCTTGACCTTCCTGCTAATCTTGGCCATCTTTTAATATCCCTCTCTGTTCCAGGTCATCGGCAACGTAAGCCAAGTCTAGTTCCTCTAATCTTTCTCTAGTAGGAATACCGTCGTGATTCCATCCCTTATATTTGTAATACGTAGATAAGAGTTCTTCTTCGTACTCGGGAAATCTTCTTCTCCAATGGTCTTCGGGCGGCTTCTCATCCGCCCTTCTCATGCCTCTTCTATTGTTTAGCGCTCTGTGCAGGTTTCGGCTTCTACTGACTATTTTCTTTACCCCGGCTTCATCCAGATCCATCCCGGTCGCAGCAGAGATCAATTTGGGGTAGTTGTGGATATGATAGGGAGGCTTCAAGCAAAATGAGGCCATACCGGCGCAGAACCCGAGGGCGTCATCGATGTTGTGCAACATCTCCATCCAATCCACAATTTCACAGCACATTTCGGGAGTTGGATAATATGGATTTGATTTTTCTCCGCGAGGTTCCCAGTCCAGGAAATATTGCTTAAACTTATCATCGGGAAGCTGGGGCCAGTCCTTTACAAACTCTTCCCTATCCTCTCTCAGGGGGAAAGCCGCCTGGGGCCAATTCCCCTCAATCTGAGTAATACTTATCTTCTCGTTGGTAGCAAACATAAGGAAATAAAGGGGATCGAGCATTCCCAATTTGACATTCATCTGCTCATGTTTCTTAATGGTATTATGATCATATTTTTCCGCCCCCTTGCCAATCTTTCTGGCCGCCCAATAAGTGCCTTCGGCCAGAAGATCTCCAATTCCTTCCCGCCGGACAAGTCTTTCGAGCAACCAGAAGAATCTCCCTTCTTTATCGGAGGGGCACCCTTCAAAGTCCGAATCGGTCAAAATGCCAGCTTCATAGAGCTCAACGGCGAAGGCCAAAATTTGCGGTGTAGAAAATGAGTCCACTCCGTACTCAAAGGCCTTTTGAGCGATTCTAAATGAGAAATCCAGGTCGTCTACATAGGCTCCCATTGCATAGGTAAGTTTCGAAAAGCATTTCATCATGTATCTTGGAACATCTTTATAGGAAATTAATGCCCCGCATTGCTGAGGACAGCCAAAGCAACTTATCAACCGCTTTACCGCGGATAATTGAGTACTTTTCCAACTATCCTCGATTTCCTTGGTCCAGAAGTCTTTTCTTCGAGTGCGGGCATTCCCCCAGGCAAAACTTTCAGAGTGCCACTTCTCATCGGTGTGTTTCATCTCCTGAGGCGACCCGATCCCGGACAGGATCGTCATTACTCCGGGAAGGGGATTTTCATTTCGGAAATGAATATATTCCGTAATATCCTTCATATGGTCCATGAACTCAGCCCCTCGGGCCAAATTGATGTCCTTTGTTCCGCGCACGGCTATCGCCTTTATCCCTTTGTCCCCCATAACGGCGCCCCCGCCACCTCTGCTGGAACTCGACCTGGACTGCTCGATGGAGGCCACGAAGACCCGATTTTCACCAGCCAGGCCGATAGCGGCAACCTGGGCTTTCGGCTCTTTCAACTCTTCTCTTATGAGGTCCTGGGTTTCAAGGGCGCCTTTACCCTTCAAATGAGATGCATCGCGTATTTCTACCTTGTCATCGTTTATCCATAGGTAAATCAGCTTTGGGGACTTGTTGCGAATGACCACTTTGTCATAACCGGCATATTTCAGTTCCGCCGCCCAGAATCCTCCCATCATCGGGTATGCCAATAGCCCGGTCTGGGGCGAAATGAAGGTAACAACGCTACGGTTACAGCTAAAAGCAGGTGTGCCGCATAGAAGACCGGAGCTGAATATCAGCAGATTCTCGGAATCAAATGCTTCAACTTCGGGAGGGACCCTATCCCAGTGCATCTTGACGCTGGTGCCAAGACCTCCAAGATATTGTTCCGTCAGTTTCGGGTCGGTTTCCACCCGTTCGATGTTTCCCGTCGCCAAATCGATTTCCAGGTTATATCCTGTTTCCGCGTATCTCATTTCTTATCACCTCTATGCCAAAATTCTTCGTTTGTGAAATTGCGCTGTAACGTATATGCACCTATAAAATGACGTTTCAGTGGGTGACTCTCTCCAGGCGGCCAGGCTTGTAACCGTCTGGCGCCTTTTGCTTTTGACCACTGCCGCCATTTACCGGCGAGGGTCTTCCCATAGGAACCAGGGAAGCCCTGTGGTGTCCGTGATTGCCTGCGTTCCCTTCGGCGAACGAGTCAATTAGCGAGAAAGGGCCGTTCAGATCTCGCCAATGAGATCTGCCGCGGAAGGCATTCTGGTGGCCCATCAATTTTAGAAATGCAGGTTTTATGAATTGATCGAATGAAAGCATCACAGCCGAAGGGTTTCCCGGCAATCCGAAAACGAGTTTTCTGCCTATTGTCCCGAATATCATCGGTTTTCCGGGCTTCACGAATATGTTCGAAAACCTCATATCCATTCCAAATGATGCGAAAGACTCCCGGACCAGATCATACTTGCCCTTGGACAGACCGCCGGAGGTTATGATGACATCCGCACGGAGCGCGTCAGAGATCATGGATTTCTGTGCCTCCAGATCATCTTTCACTATGCCGAGACAAAGAGGAACGGCGCCGCACTCCAAAACCTGTGCAGCCAGGGCGTAGAGGTTCGAGCACATGGCCTTCGATGGTGAAGGGGGGTCATGAAAGTCAGTGAGTTCGTCACCGGTCGAAAAAATCGCCACAAGGGGCTTCTGATGAACATAGACATAGGCGCGTCTCAGGGTCGCCAGCACTCCCACCTCCACGGGGCTTATAAGGTCTCCCGCACGAAGTACTACATCGCCTTTCCTCAGAGATTCTCCGCGAAGGCGAATGCCGTCCCCACGTCCCGGATCGTTGGCGCAAATGACATAGCCGCTGTCTTCCGCAGCATCCTCCAGCCTCACTACGGTATCCGCGCCTTCGGGCACCAACCCTCCGGTCATTATCCGAACCGCTTCACCATCCCGCACACTTGCGCCACACGGCCTTCCGGCCGGTGATTCCCCTATAATTCTCAGGTGCACCGGCATTTGCTTCGAAACACTATGCAGGGAAGTATGCCGCACGGCGTAGCCGTCCATTGCCGAAATATCCGATGCCGGGAAATCCTCGGTTACCACGATATCCTGGGCAAGGACCCTTCTCAAAGAATCGAGAATATGTACGCTTTCGCGTTCCAGGACAGGGGTTGCTTCCAAAATCTGCTTCTGCGCCTCATTAATATCCAGCACGCCAAAAACCTCATTAACTTCGTTGACCCTCATTTTTTATTTTTCTATTCTTCTATTTGTCCATGTAAGGTGATTCGCCCCCGCACGCCCGGCACACGGAACCGTCTCTTTCCGGATAAGGCTCGCCACACATCACGCAGTCTGTAATCGCGCCTCTGCTTTTCTTTCCCAGAAGTTGAGCTTTAACCAGGACGGGACGGATTCCCAATACGCTCCGGCCGGCCTGCCTTATTTCCTCGATAAGCCGATCCTGATCCTGCTCCGATTTTGATTTAAGCTTGTACAACCAGTTCCTGATTTCGCTCCAGCCCCCCAGCTTTGCGGGATCCAGGAATACCCTTACACCTTTGCCCTCATGCTTTTCATAGAGGCTAAGGGCAAAGCGCCCCAGGTTTATTACCTTAAGCCAGCCGTTTCCAAAGGTGCAGGGAGTCAGGAGTTGGATCGCATCGGGCAGGCAGGGCAGTGTTTCGCAGATGGCATCGAAAAGAGCAGTTTCGGGCATTTCGCTTTTTGCATAATCCACCATGATCCCGCCCAATACGAGACCTGGGGACTTGCTGCCATGGAAAGACTCAACCATTATCAGATATTCTTCAAAGGAATATGCGCAAATTCTGTCCATAAAATTTTCCGGGCTTTCGTAGCTGCAAAGCTGGTGTTTTGTGATGGCTCATTATGTCTGAATTGACATAACGAAGTTATATTATAGCTATTCTATAGCTGCGTCAAGAATAAATTGAATCCCATTGAATTTCAAAAAATAATTGGGCCACGGATGAACACGGATGGACACGGATGGCGAGAGCAACTGAATGGATCATTCCCAGAAGATGCGGTTATTGAATTTGAGCCATCCTTCTGTACCCGTGTCCATCCACCCCGCTTCGCTCCTTCATCTGTGCCTTAACAGCGGGAAGAACTCTCTTTTCCGGCAAGCTACCGGACATCGAAGGGGCAAAGAGGAAGAACATCATCGAGATGGCACTGGGCTTCACAGCTATGATCAGAATCTTCTCCGAGGGGTCCAAGTCCAAGATTGAAACGCAACTCGAAGAGTTCTTCTCAAAACTGGCCGAGATCGGCACCCGCTATGACTACGAAGTTTGCCATCGGTCGTTTTGTCTGTGGTTCACTCGGGAGATTTGGACCGCTGAAAAGACGCTGAAGAATGATAAGCTCCAGAAGAGCCAGCCTTCGTCCTATGGCCAAGCCGCCAAGGTATTGGATATTGCGATCAAGGTCTACGTTTACTACTGCGCTCAGCCGGCTGCGGAGATTGCTGAACGAATCGTGCCTTTCCTGAACGGGGCGGTCGACACAGCGATCATGAAGTCCCTTAAGAAATCCAAATATGCCACCGCCAAGATTCGTGCGACGACAATCAAAGAGGTCGACGAAACCTTATACAAGGCTATACAGGCGCTTGTACACACAGAGAGCCGCGCCCTCAAGATGCACCCGGTCCAATATGACGACATGATGTGGAGGGCGCTTAATCGTCAGAGGAACGAGCAGCCAGAACATAAGTAGCTGCTTGAGCTTAACCATCTATTCCGAAATGATCTTTGATGACGCAAGGCGTTGAGCACCGGCTAAAGCCTGGTGAGGAGCGAAGCGAAAGGGGGTTACGGCCTGTCAGGACAAGAATACTTCCACACGAGAGGCCTCATGTTCCTTGATCTCCGCGCCAACTCGCGGAACAGTAGCACGATATAGCTTCAGCGGATGTTGCCGGAAACAGGATGGGGAAAGATTAACTCCAAAGTGAGACGCTACTTGTGCGACCGTTTGCCACGAGCTATAATATTACAAAATTACCATCGATCGAGAATGCGTATGGAAACAGTTAAGATTTCCCCAAAGTTCCAGATCGTGATTCCCAAAAAACTTCGAGATGCATTGAAGCTATCGCCAGGACAGAAGGTTCAGATGGTTATCTACGACAACAGAATCGAGATGATCCCTCTCAGAAAGATTTCGGAAATGAAGGGGTTTCTCAAAGGGATTGATACCACCGTCGAAAGGGAACCCGATAGAATATGAACATAGTCGATTCTTCCGGCTGACTTGAGTTTTTCGCGGACTGGTCCTAATGCCTCTTTCTTTTCCAACCCTCTTCAGAAAACAGCCGATCTTGTCGTTCCTACCATCACGATTTACGAAGTCTTCAAGGTGGTTCTCCATCAACGACGCAACGAGTCTGACGCCCTGCAATCGGTAGCACTTAAGCAGCAGGGTTCTGTCGTAGATCTGACGCCCAGCATCTCAATACTGGCTGCAAGAATGAGTATCGAGCACCACCTGCCTATGGCCGATAGCATCATACTGGCAACCTCACGTGTCTTTGGAGCAACCATATGGACTCAAGATTCCGACTTCAAGGAAATTGATGGGATCCAATATGTCCCAAAGAAGAGCGGATAACCATTCCATACACCCGACCGCGGCAAAAAGCGGCCACTCAAGGGGTGAGGAGTCGGGAATGATCTGAGTACAAAACCGGAGCAGGGAGCAGAGTAGCAAGGACTTTTGCGAGAGGCTCTCGAAATTTTTAATTCCTAACCTGGACAGCCAGAACCAAAAAGATTCACCGATTGACAACTCGGCCGCAATCCGACGATTTGATCGGGGGACCACGGTCGATTTTGAGAGACGCAGAGAACGCCGACGAAAGAAATCCAGCATACAAACATAATTTTTCATTTTTTCTGCGATCTCTGCAACCTCTGCGTCTCTTCTGCGGTGGAATTTGATGGCCCGCAGATAAGGCTGAGAGCGCGGAGACGGTCTTGAAGATTTTTTTGCCAGAAAGAACACGAACTTTAGATTTAGGGTACTAATTATCCCAACGGGTTTTACCGCTCCTGTTTGACTGCGGCGGAGATTTGGGCGAGAGTTTTTTTCGCATCACCAAAGACCATCATGGTGTTAGGTTTTACGAAGAGGCCGTTTTCAACACCGGCAAAACCCGGATTCATGCTCCGTTTGAGCACGATCACCGCTTTTGACTGATCCACATTGAGAATCGGCATCCCATATATCGGGCTGCCCGGTGTGTCCCTTGCGGCCGGATTGACCACGTCATTTGCGCCTACCACTATGGAAACATCGGTCCTTGGGAAGTCATCGTTTATCAAGTCGAGTTCGTAGAGCTGATCGTAGGGCACGTTTGCCTCTGCCAGCAAAACGTTCATATGTCCGGGCATTCGTCCGGCAACCGGATGGATCGCATATCTCACGGCAGCCCCTGTTTTTTCGAGCAGCTCAGCCAGATCGCGCACCGCATGCTGCGCTTGCGCCACCGCCATTCCGTAACCGGGAACCACAATAACCGAATTGGCAAGCTTAAGGAGTTCGGCGGCATCCTCTGGGGTACCTTCACGAACTACGCCGGCGTGTTTTTCCGCCTGTTTTAAGTGGGTCCTGGCCCCGAAGGCGCCAAAGATTACATTTCGAAACGAGCGGTTCATGGCCTTGCTCATGTGGAGCGCAAGGATGAATCCGGAGCCTCCATCGAGCGCCCCGCACACTATCAGAACCGGAACGTTCACGGCAAAGCCCGTCGCCGCAGCAGCCAGACCGGCGTAGGAATTCAGGAGGCAAATGACCACGGGCATGTCGGCCCCGCCAATGCGAACTACCATAAGAACGCCCAAAAGCAGCCCTAAAGCGACGAGCGTATTAAACAGCACCCGCTGGTCCGGTCTGGCAACCAGCATGGCCAACAGACACAGTGCTATGGCCAGGACAGCCAGATTCAAAGCATTTTGACCCGGAAAAGTCTGCGGCCTTCCCGGCAGGATGCCCATCAATTTTCCAAAAGCCATCAAACTCCCGGTAAACGTGATGGTTCCGAGCAGCACTTCAAAGCCGACGGCCCCGAGATCAAAGGCGCTGAGTTCCAAACCGTGATTGAAATATTCGGCCACACCTACCAGCGCCACCGCAAGGCCTCCGAAAGCATGCGAAAGCGCGATTCGCTCAGGCATCTTGGTCATGGGGATCCAGCGGCCCATTGGAACTCCGATCACCGTTCCCACGACCAGTCCGCCGACGATCCATTCATAGGTCACAATCCTTTTGTTCAGGAGTGTGCCCACCACGGCGAGCAACATTGCGAGCCCCGCAAGGCTCAACCCTCGGCGCGACGTTTCTGCGCGAGAAAGGCCGCGCAACCCTATAAGGAAGAGGACCGAGGCGATCAACAGGGTAAAGAGGTATCCGGTCTGTCTCACATCGACGCCAAACAGGTCATAGACGCCCATGCTCAGACCTTCTCTTTCTTTTTGAACATCTTGAGCATCCTGTCGGTAATGAGAAAGCCACCCACGACGTTTATCGATGCTGCAGCCACTGCAACGGCGCCCAGAATGGAGCTTGCAGTGTTGCGGCCCTCTCCGGCAATGATCAACGAAGCCACAAGCGATATGCCTGAAATAGCATTGGTGAATGCCATAAGCGGCGTATGAAGAAGCTGAGGCACCTTTGAAACGACGTGATAACCTGCGAAAACTGCCAGTGCAAAAATATAAAGGAGGATAACAAAATTCTGACATTCCATAGTGGTCTTCCGATCTATGCAGATTTTCAGGAATTACCGGTCATGGATCTGGAAATAGTCTCATTGACGATTTCACCATTGTGAGTGATCACGCAGCCTTTAATTATCTCGTCGTCGAAATCCATCCGGAACCACTTTTCTCCCAGGTCCCAGTATTCGATTACCAGATTGAACATGTTTGAGGAAAACATCTGGCTGGCATGCACGGCGACGCGCCCAGGCAGATTTTCCAGGCCGATTATGAGCACACCCCTCACATCCACTTCCTCGTCGGGCCTTGAACCGGCAACGTTGCCGCCGGACTCTACCGCGCAGTCCACGATCACCGATCCCCTGGACATGCCTCTAACCATTTCTTCGGTGATTATGAGAGGCGCTTTGCGGCCGAACACCTGGGCGGTTGTAATCACGACGTCTGAAGCGGCGCATACGCCCGCGAGCCCCGCCCTCTGCAAGGCAAGCTGCTCCTGGCTCAAAGCGGCTGCATACCCCCCCTTCGCACTACCGGTTTCTCCCAGGTCGATCTTTACGAATCGGCCTCCAAGGGACTTGACCTGCTCTTCGACTTCCGGACGGGTATCGAAAGCTTCGACTCGCGCTCCAAGCCGCTTTGCAGTAGCAATGGCCTGGAGGCCCGCCACCCCTGCCCCTACAACAAATACCCTGGCCGGAGTAATCGTCCCGGCCGCCGTCATCATCATAGGGAAGATCTTACCCAGCCGCTCGGCCGCCAGGATGACCGCCACATAACCTGCCAGGCTGGCCTGAGAGCTCAATACATCCATTTTTTGGGCGCGCGTAATCCGGGGGATCATTTCAAGGCTTATCGCTGAAACCCTCCGGTCGCGCAGCATTTCGATCATTGCTTTTTCGCGGAACGGATCCATAAGGTTGATGCAGATAGCATTATGTTTCAGACTGATTACATCTTCACTGAGTGGACCACGGATGCTCAGCACCAGGTCGGCCTTTTCCAGCAAGCCCTTCCGGCCGGCGACGACCGAAGCCCCGGCCTTGATGTACGATTCGTCAGTGATGCCCAGCGAACCGCCAATGCCGGATTCAACCGCTACTTCGGCCCCCGCATGCGCAAGCCTGGCAGCGTGTTCAGGCAGAAGCGCAACGCGGCTTTCTCTGGGGTGAACTTCTCTTGGAACCCCAATGATCATGGAGTGCATATCTCCTTTTAAAAAAGATTACACCCAAGATAAGAAGACCTGTATTTTTTTGCCAGAGCGAGGGTAAATACGATTTTAGATTTTAGATTTTAGATTGGCATCTTCTGGGCCGGGGGGGAATCGCTTTTAGTCTTTTGGTTGCGGCATGAGGCTGTCCTTGGTAGACACTTATCTAAAATCCAAAAAATCGAGGATTGATTTTGCCAATCTAAAATCACCAATCTAAAATCTAAAATCGAAAGCTCATGACAAAACCTTGCCCAGCGCGACCGCGATGTTCATTCCTCCATGCCGGACGCTCCACAGACGTACCCGGCCCGTGCTCATTGCGGATGCCTCCAGCCGGGACCTGGCGAGAACGGCATATTTCCAGCCTTTAAAATTACGTCTGAGGTGAGCGCCAATTTTTTCGTAAAGACTTACCCCTCCGGCGCCCATTCTTACTCCGTAGGGTGGGTTCAAAACGATCAGACCCTCTTTTATTCCCACATCCCTGGGATTGAAATCAAAAAAGTCCATCTTCTTCCACTCTATATCGGCACCCACCCCGGCGCGGCCGGCATTTTCAGCCGAAACCCCGACAGCTTCCTCATCGATATCGATCCCGATAATCGTCCCCGGTGTCCTGAGAAGTGAATCGTCCTTTGCCTTGCGCAGCAGATATTCCCAAGTCTCTTTCTGAAATGAAGGCCACCTCTGAAACAAGAAATCCCGGCCGGCGCCGGGGGCAATTCTCCGCGACATCAAAGCCGCCTCTATTGCAAAAGTGCCTGAACCGCACATACCGTCGACAATCGGCTCATTGCCGTTCCAGTCCGATCTGGAAAGGATTGCAGCGGCAAGAGTTTCGCGCAGCGGAGCACCGGTGTGCCGGAGCCGGTATCCTCTCTGGTGCAGATTGCGGCCCGACATATCCAAACTGATCAGGCAGTGATTTTCTTCAAGACGGACCAGTATTTTCTGTTTAACTTCGGCCTCGTCCGATCGGGGCGCACCACAGGGGGGACAGACAGCGCCCTTTTCCTGCAGACATCTTTGAATGCTATCGGCAATGACCTCGGCCACCCTTCCCTCGTGGCTTATGCGGGAGTATTCCACGTGGGCTTCGATATCGAGCGGTATCTCCGGGTTTAGCCAAAGCTCCCATGGTATTTGCGAAACCTTGTAAAAGAGCTCTTCGGAAACGCCGGCGCGAAAAGGAGCAAGCCTGCAAAGCACCCGGCTCGGGCTCCTGAGCCAAAGGTTACAAAGGTAGGCATCTTTGAGTCTGCCGCTAAATTCAATCCCGGCCTCGCTTGATTCCGGGTCTTTGATTTCGAGCGAACTGACCTCTTTTAGACATATCCCGGCAAATTCCGCAGGAACAACGATCGCGAAGCGATGCTCCGGCCCGACGATATGGTTTTTGATCCGGCGTGAAAATCCTTTTGTATCGATTTGACAGCCTGCCACGCTTTACTCCTATGAGCCCGACTCATGTCGAGTTACAATGCAAACCTCATTTATCAGCTTTAAGGAGATGTTGAAAGCCCCCGATGAAAAACCGGCCTGCACTTTTGTACGCTGACGTGAACGGAAATATATTCGACTGGCCCGGCCTCGAAATGGCCGGGGCCAGTTCAGGCGAATGGAAAAGGCCTGGATCGGACGAACTCATTGCCCTTCCTGAAGGAAGCGAACTGTTCCTTCTCCCGGATCGTCTGCCCATTGGCTTCAATCCAGCCACACGCGGGTTCGAACCTCTTGCCTCGGACCCCTACGATCCGGCCAAACCGGTGCGCGCCGTAGCCGCATTTATTTCCCCCGCCTATACGCAACTCTACTCCACCGCCTATAGGACCAATGCCCGTGCGCCTCTCTTGCCTCTTTTCGCCTATACGGCAGTCGGTTGGCTAAACGGCGGCTTTGTCGTCCCGGCAGTCAGGATCGACAGTGACCAGAGGCAGGATTTCCGCAACTTCGACCCAAAATTAATCGAACGAAACGCAGCCAGGCGGATGCAAGCGGAGCGTGAAAACAGACTCTTGCAGCACTTGGGCAGATGCGCTCTTACCTACGGCTGCCCCGCTGCGAGAAACCTGTTCATGAACCGGTGGGAAGCCCCTTTGCCTACCTCCCCGGAGTGCAACGCCCGGTGCATCGGCTGCATAAGCCGCCAGGACGGAACCGGCCTTTGTGCGACCCAGGACCGTATTACCTTCGTGCCTGCGCCCGAAGAGATATGCGCCGTTGCAATCCCTCACCTGCAAAAGGCCCCCGGGGCAGTGGTCAGCTTCGGGCAGGGCTGCGAGGGGGAGCCTCTTCTGGAGGCCAAGACCCTTGAAGCCTCTATCCGCGCGATGCGCAATGCCACGAGCCGGGGTACTATAAATCTGAACACAAACGGAAGTCTCCCCGAAGCCGTGGATATGCTCTGCCGCGCCGGCCTGCAGAGCATTAGAGTCAGCATCAACAGCGCACGTCCTCAATATCATGAAAAATACTTCCGCCCCAGAGGTTTCAGTTTTGATGACGCGCGGCGCTCCCTCTGCGTTGTTAAAGCCAACGGCGGCTTTGCGTCCATAAATTACTTCGTCCTGCCCGGATTTACGGACCAGGAAGGCGAGTGGAACGCCCTCAGGAAGCTCATATCCGAAACACGCCTCGATTTGATCCAGATGCGAAACCTTAATATCGATCCCGAATGGTACCTCGACAGGCTCAAACCCGACCAGAGCGAAAAGAAGATCGGAATCCAGCGCCTGATCGCACGAATTCGGGATGAATTTCCCGACGTCAAGCTCGGCTACTTCAATCCTCCACTGGATTAAAACACCATCCCATACTTGAGCATTGTTCAAGACGTGCTTAAATTTCGCAAGATTCAGTTTTGCAATTCGAAAATCTTCAGCATCAATGCCGTCAACCAGAGCAATTAAAAAAGGAGAACAAGTATGCCTCTGACATTACCCGACCTGCCGTTTCCGAAAAACGCGCTTGCGCCTTATCTCAGCGATAGGACCCTCGAATTTCACCACGACAAGCACCATAAGGCCTATGTCGATAACGCAAACAAGCTTCTTGCGGGGACCGAACTGGACAAAGAAGATGCTGAGACCATAATCAAAAAAGTTGCCGGGGACCCGTCCAAAGCCGCGATATTCAACAATGTCGCGCAGGCATGGAACCATTCCTTCTACTGGAATTGTCTGAAACCCAAGGCCGGGGGCCGCCCCACAGGACAGATAGCGCAAAAGATCGATGCTGATTTCGGAAGTTACGAAAAATTTGCTGAAGAATTGAAAAACGCCGGAATCACGCAGTTCGGAAGCGGGTGGGCCTGGCTGGTGCTCAAAAACGGCAAACTGGAAATAACAAAGACTCTAAACGCCGACACCCCTATCGCGCACGGAATCAATCCACTGCTCACCGTGGACGTTTGGGAACACGCTTACTACCTCGACTACCAGAACAGAAGGCCCGATTATTTGCAGGCGGTCATCGACAATCTGATCAACTGGGATTTTGTAAATTCGCGCCTGTAGGCGGTGGGACCGCCGGCCAGGTTCGCCGCCACCTTCGGGGGCGGCAAGAAAAATCTCCTTACCCTCTTAATAAAAAAAAGTGGCAGGCTGAAAAGCCTGCCACTCAGAATATTCCCTGATGGATTCTAACCGCCTCAACTGGGGTAAACATTCCCCGTTTCCAGGATGCACCACCCGTTTCGAGTCTTTCCCAAGAGCAGGTTGACCTGCCATCCTTTTCTGCAATGATCGGTTATCTCTTTGGGAACGCGCACTTCAACTATTCCGGTAGTAGCCATGCCGGACAAGATCAAGATTCCGGGGTGAACCTGGTCGATTACGAAATAGTCGTCCAGTTCGGCGGTCCAATATCTGGGAGCGTGGGTCTGGGCGTACTCGTATATCAGTCTTGCAAGCCGTTCGGCTGCCGGCAGCTCTCTTGCCGCCTCGGCGGCAAGCCTTGTGACCTTGTCGGCAATTTCCTTTCCAATGAAGCCGTTTTCCTCCAGCCACTTCACCAGTTTTTTTGCCACCACCCCCGCAGCCTGGAGCAGCGCCTCCGAAGCCATGACTTTTCTTATCATGAAATAGTTCAAAAAGTTGGGCAGTGAGGAAACAATCTTCTCCGGACCGAAAATAAAACAGAATTCGAGGTTTTTCTGAAAATAAAGCTTTTCGTAGAGCGCCACTTCGGACGAAGTATCCAGCTCATGATAACCGTGTCCGTTCAAACAATGGCGCAAAAGATCCACGACTTCCTCATACCTGTTGAAAGTCCTGGGCTTCAGCCTCTTTTGCTGTTCTTTGAGAAAAAGCGCCAGCACCTCTTCGATGCTGGGCTGCGAAACCGTCGGAAAATATAAAACTTTTTTACTCTCGCTCATCTTTTTCACCGTATACGCTCGTCCTTCTTATATTCGCGTTCCGCACGAAGGGCAATAGCGAAAATCGCGAGCCACGGGAAAGCCGCATTCAGAGCACGTATCCCTGCGAGCTTCCCGGGAGGCTCCCCGCAGCGATCACAGATCAGAACGGGGTCACCTTTTTTAACAGGAAAAAGAGGAATAAAAAACAGACTCAGGTAATGATCGACCCGCTTCAGCCTGGCTTGCGCCAGCCCGCAACCGGGACAAATTCTTGGAGTCTCGTCCACTGTAACGCTCTTGGGCTGAACTCCACCTATCAGGAAGAACATCTCTTCCCCCGCGCCTCTAGGTTTAAGGTGATATGTAGCACATTTTTTAGGGGATTTCTACGTCTCGAAGCAACCACTTCTTAAAATTGATCCTTTTGGCCAACCTTCGGCAGGTCAGGGTCCATGCAGAACCGCGCAATGTTTTTCACGCAAGCCTGGACGCAACGAAGGTCCAACGAAGGTCCGGTCTTAAATAGTCACACTATGAGACCCGCCGTAAAATAAAAACATAATTCAAGAGGTGCGCGATGAGTAAGCTCAGAACGATCAAGACAGTCTCAAAGAGTAAGCACACGATCGAGGGGGCCGGCGTCCATCTTAAGAGGGCCTTCGGCTATTACCAGGCGCCCGACTTCGACCCCTTTCTCATGCTCGATGATTTTCGCTCCGATGACCCCGCGAAGTATATCCCAGGCTTTCCCTGGCATCCGCATCGAGGCATAGAGACCATCACGTACGTGATCGAGGGAGATGTGGAACATGGCGACAGTATGGGGAACAAGGGCGATATAAATCCCGGGGACGTGCAGTGGATGACCGCCGGCAGCGGCATTATCCACCAGGAAATGCCCAAGGGCGATCGATCCGGCCGTATGGGAGGGTTCCAGCTTTGGGCAAACCTTCCCGCCTACCAGAAAATGATGGAGCCCCGCTATCGTGACGTAAGAGGGGAGCAGATCCCCGAAGTTTCACTCGATGGCGGTGTAAAAGTGAAAATCATCTGCGGTAAGGTGAGGGGAGTCCAGGGGCCTGTACATGACATCGTGATCGATCCCGAATACCTGGATGTCTACATCCCGGAAGGTTCGAGCTTCACCCATGCAATCGAAAAAGGTCATAGCGCTTTTGCCTATGTGATCGAAGGAAAAGGCTATTTCGACCACGACCTCGATTCCTTCGGGCATGAGGTTGTCGGCAAGAACTACTTCGACATCGACCGCCAGTGCATATGCGATAATGAAAGCCTCGTCCTCTATGAGGATGGCGACCATGTCTCCATTACCGCTGGCGATGAGCCGCTCAGATTCCTGCTGGTATCGGGCAGGCCCCTGGGTGAACCCGTTGCCTGGTACGGCCCCATTGTAATGAACACACAGGATGAACTGCGGGTGGCCTTCGACGAATACCGCAAGGGGACCTTTATCAAGCACAAAAAGCCCTTACGCGAGTAGCACACTGAGGCATTCCTTATATGGAAAACGATTGCAGGGAAAAACCACCTTCAAAGCTGCTCGAAGGCATCGGGCAATTCAACCGGGGTGATTACTACGACTGTCATGAAACGCTGGAAGAAATCTGGATGCATGAGCAGGGCAAAATAAGGGATTTCTACAAAGGCATTCTGCAGATAGGCGTTGCCGTCTACCATGCGAAACGCTCCAATCTGAAAGGGGCTCTGAGACTCGTCTCCTCCGGCATGGAGCTTCTAAGTCACTTCTCTCCAGAATGCATGGGGATCGATGTGGCCCACCTTCTTCAATCCGCCGGGCGATTCAGGGAGGAACTAAATGAGCTTGCATCCGATCCGGGCCTTTCGCTCAGAGCCATTCCGGTCATCAGATTTATCGAGTAGATGTTACCCCCCAAAGTGCCGAGAAGGGCACCAACCCCCTTTGCTCATCGCAATCAGATCTTTCTTCTTCGCGTCTTCGCGGCTTCGCGGCTTCGCGTGAAAAAGATATTGAAAGACCTCTTCTATGCTATGGCCTTCTTCAGCCGGGAGACATACTCCCCTACCCTGACGGCTACGTTCCCATCTCCCGGGCTGGATTCAATCAGCCTCTCAAATGCGCTTCCCACAACTATTCCATCTGCCAATTCGCAAATCTTTGCAGCATCATCCGGGGTGGAGATTCCGAAGCCGATACAGATCGGCAGACCATTGCAGCTTTTTCTCAGCTCTTTCGCCACAGTCGCTATTTCATCACGATTGAGTCCGCCACTGCCGGTAATGCCGGTCATGGACACCAGATAAATAAACCCTGAAGCCCTGGATGCTATCTGCGCCATGCGCCGGGGCGGGGTAGTCGGGGCGACCAGCCGGATAAAATCGAGCCCGTTTCCCCAGACGCCGGTCAGTTCATCGGATTCTTCAGGCGGCAGATCCACCACCAGCGTTCCATCGGCCCCGGCGGCGGTCGCATCCCTGTAAAACTCTTCGGCCCCGTATGCTAGGATAGGATTATAGTAGCTGAAAAGAACTATGGGCACCCGGCTGAACTCTCTTATGCGCCGGACCATTTCGATAACCTTTTTCATGTTCATCCCGGCGGTAAGAGCACGCGCCGATGAGCGCTGAATTACAGGGCCGTCGGCGGTCGGATCGGAAAAAGGCACGCCCAATTCGAGAAGGTCCAGCCCGGAACTGCACATTTGCTTCGCTATCTCCAATGATTGCCCCGGGTCCGGGTCCCCTGCGGTGATGAAGCCCACCAGCGCTTTTTCTCCCCTGGAGCGAAGTCTGCTGAATGTTTCTTCTATCCTGCTCATTACAGCTTGTCCTTTCTTTCAGGCGGTGGGACCGCCAGCCATGTTGCCTGCTTGCAAAATCGCCGCAGGCGACTGCCTGCACCTACGGCACTTATGGGCGGGGATAAACTCCGGCATAAACCCCGCCCCTACTCGCCGCCCGTTTGAAAACGGGAAACGATTCCCAGGTCCTTGTCGCCGCGACCGGAGAGATTAACGATGACGATCTTTTCCCTCGGCAGCCGAGCGGCTTCCACAATGGCGCGGGCAACGGCATGGGAGCTCTCCAGAGCAGGGATAATCCCCTCAATCGAGCTCAGCAGATGGAAAGCGTTAAGCGCGTCTTCGTCCAAAACGCTTTCATAGCGAACTCGGCCCGTTTGCTTCAACCAGGAATGCTCCGGTCCCACACCCGGATAGTCAAGACCAGCGGATATCGAGTGAGCCTCCCTGATTTGGCCGTTTTCATCCTGCAAGACGTAAGACTTGGAGCCGTGAAGGACCCCGACCGATCCGGCCCCGAGCGTCACCGCATGCTTTCCGGTATGGATTCCATGGCCCGCAGCCTCAACTCCCACCATTTCCGCCGGCTCATCGAGGAAAGGATAGAAAAGACCCATCGCGTTGCTTCCCCCGCCTACACAGGCTACCAGCATGTCCGGCGACCTCCCTTCGGCTTCCATGATTTGCGTCTTGGTCTCATCGCCGATCACCCGTTGAAAATCCCGAACCATTGCCGGATACGGATGAGGGCCGGCAACCGAACCGATGATATAGAAGGTGTCACGCACAGAGCCAACCCAGTACCGCATCGCCTCATTCATAGCGTCTTTGAGGGTGCCGCTCCCCGAGTCCACCGGCACAATTTCAGCGCCCAGCAGTTTCATACGCTGCACATTGGGGGCCTGCCTGGAGATATCCTCGGTCCCCATGAAGATCTTGCATTCCATGCCAAACAGGGCCGCAGCCGTGGCCGTGGCAACCCCGTGCTGCCCCGCCCCGGTCTCGGCAATCACTTTTGTCTTGCCCATCCATTTGGCAAGGAGGCCCTGACCGAGCGTGTTGTTGATCTTATGAGCACCGGTATGGGCAAGGTCCTCTCTCTTCAGATAGATAGAGGCTCCTCCCACCCGGGCGCTCAGTCTCCCGGCCTTGAAAAGAGGGGTGGGCCTTCCTGCGTAGTCTTTCAGCAGCATTTTCAGTTCAGACTGGAAGGCCGGCTCAGCACATATTGATATCCAGGCGCTTTCGAGTTCGATCAGCGCCGGCATGAGCGTCTCGGCCACATAGCGCCCGCCAAAAGGCCCGAAATGACCCCCTGCATCCGGTTGAACCGGTCTTGTATCGACAAATGCCGCCATTGCCAAAGTATTCTCCGCCGATTTCATTAAAATATCCTCCATGACCCGGTTAAGGGGAATTCCTGCTGGCGGTGGGACCGCCGGCCAGGTTCGCCGCTGCCTTCGGCGGCGGCAAGAAAAATCCCCTCTGCCCCCTCCCGGCGAACCGCGTTGATAAAAGCGCGCACTTTATCGATATCCTTCCTTCCCGGCTCGGATTCGACTCCGGAACTGACATCAACGGCGGCCGGGCCTGCTTCATGGATGGCCTCACCAACGTTTTCCGGGCTCAGCCCGCCTGCCAGGATACAGGGGACCCTCTCCGCAAGTTCCCTCGCATCGCTCCACTTCCAGCTCAGCCCTGCCCCACCCGGAACGTTGCCTCCCCCGCTTTCGATCAGGTATGCTGTGGGACGGTAACTGAGGGCTTCAGACAAAAAAGGCCTCTTTCTGACAAACAGGGTTTTGATTACCCTTATGTCGGCAGACTCGAGCGCTTCAACCATCTCCGGAGCTTCAGTCCCATGGAGTTGGATGCAGTTCAATCCACAGAATCGAGCTATTTCCATCATTTCTGATAAAGGAGCGTCGACAAAAACACCGACCTTCCAGACTTTCTCCGGAAGACTCCAACTGATCTCCCTGGCCCTGTACCTGCTCACTAAACGCGGACTGGGCGGGTAAAACACAAGGCCTATAGCGTCCGCACCAAGTTCCGCACAGGCAATCGCTTCATCGGCCAAGGTCAGGCCGCATACCTTTACCCGAGGATGAGAAGCAGGATCATGCCGTCCACCCTTTTTCATGACTGAACTCCATGCAGCGTCCTTAGAAATCCCACGGGATCGTCCGACCTCATGATGCTCTCACCTATCAAGAAGTTCCATATGCCGGCATCGATGAGCCGCTCGATGTCGGAGCGTGTATGAATACCGCTCTCTGCGACAAGGACCCGGCCGCTGCCGGCTCGTCCGGCAAGGCTGATGGAAGTTGAAATGTCTGTTTTAAAGGTACTC
>OMOE01000101.1 GCA_900290365.1 Syntrophobacter sp. SbD1
GAACTGCCCAAGACAGCCACCGGCAAGATCCAGAAGTTCAAACTGCGTGAAATAGAGTGGGTCGGCAGGGAGCGTAAAGTAAATTGAGTTTGCGGCAGGTGAGGTTGCGAGTTGCCAAGAGCCTGGACCACCCCAAACCAGCCTAACCCGGGCGGGGGGTGGGATGGGATTTCTCCATACCCGCGCAACCAGGGGAAGGCAAAAGTAAAAGAAGTGGGCACAGCAAAACCGTGCCCACTTCTCATTTTTTGGACCGGTATTTGCAGTCGCTGTCATACTCAATCATACTTGCACCTTTCCAAGTAGCTTTTTTGACGCAGCAGGAGAGTAAAATGGCGGTTTATATATGGACGGGTACTGATCGCGCCGGGAAAAAACAAAAAGGAGAAATGGAGGCCGACAATCTTCCACTGGCACGCCAGATGGTTGTCCGCAAGGGGATAGCGGTAAAGGACGTAAAGCTTAAGCCAAAGGCCCTGGGTGACTACTTCCCGGCCATGGCGGGAAAAGTCAGTGATAAGGACAAAGTAATATTCGTTCGGCAGTTTTCGACGATGATCGACGCAGGCCTCCCGCTTGTGCAATGCCTGGACATTCTGCAGGCACAACAGGACAATTCGAATTTCAAAAGAGTTATCAGACAGATCAAAAAAGACGTTGAGGAAGGTTCGACCCTGTCGGATGCGATCAAGAAACACCCAAGAGTGTTTGACAACCTGTTCCACAACCTGGTCGCAGCGGGGGAGATCGGCGGAATTCTCGACGTCATCCTCAACAGGCTCGCTGTGTATATCGAGAAAATGGCGAAACTGAAGAAGAAGGTAAAAGGCGCTCTAACCTACCCGGTGATTGTGGTCGCAATCGCTGTAATTGTTGTTGCGGTTATCCTGATATGGGTCATTCCAGTTTTTAGCCAGTTGTTCCGCGACGCCGGAGTAAAATTGCCCGGCATGACGTTGTTTGTCATGAATATGAGTGATTTCGCAAAAAGTTACTTTCACTGGATGCTCGCAGGGCTCTTCATTTTGTTTTATGGGCTTCGGCGGTTTCGCAGGACCACCAGGGGGCGAAATTTCTTCGACCAGCTTTTGCTGCGGCTGCCGGTGTTCGGCATTCTGCTCCGCAAGATCGCGGTGGCTCGCTTTACCAGGACCCTAAGCACAATGTTGTCAAGCGGCGTGCCGATTCTGGACGGGCTCGAGGTAGTTGCAGCCACAGCCGGTAACTCGGTAGTCGAAAAAGCCATCCGGGAGGCGCGTTTGTCCATTTCCGAGGGCCGTCCGGTTGCAGACCCTCTGGCCGAGACAGGAGTATTTCCGCCCATGGTCACCCAGATGATCGCGGTTGGCGAGGCTACCGGCGCGCTCGACAACATGCTGGCAAAGATAGCGGATTTTTATGACGATGAAGTCGACACTGCCGTCGGGTCTTTGACAGCGATGCTCGAACCGTTATTGATTCTGTTTCTGGGAATCACTATCGGCGGACTGCTCGTCGCGATGTACCTGCCGATCTTTCAACTGGCGGACGTAGTGGCCAGATAAAGATAACCCTATCATCTTTCTCATCCGGTTTTGTTGATGGCCCCGTCCAAACTCAGACAAGATAATGAACCCGATGACAGCCGATTCAGGGGCAAGCTCAAAAAGCTCCTGCTTTATCGGCTGGTTCTTGCCGTCTTTTTCCTCGTTCTTGCCCTTGCCGTTCAAAGCGCCAGGAATGCCGATCTTCTTTCATCCAATTTGCATCCACTTTATATTTTTTCGTGCATCCTGCTTATTTTCACAATTTTAGGGGCGCTAAGCCTGGAGCGGGTCCGCCACCTCGTGCGCTTCGCCTGCGTCCAGATCCTATTCGATTTGGGCGCTGTCAGCGTCCTCGTCTATATGACGGGAGGAATTGAAAGCTCCTTTTCCTTCCTCTACATGCTCGTAATTATCAGTTCAGCCCTCCTGCTTTACCGGAGGGGAAGCCTGCTCACCGCTTCGGCATGCTCCCTGATTTACGGTCTTCTTCTGGACCTTCAGTACTTTGGATGGATCTCACCACTCCAACTCGTTGCAGGCACAGGGCAGGCGCGTGACAGCGGGACCTATTTTTTCACCATTCTCATGCATGTAGCGGGATTTTTCCTTCTGGGCTTCGTGGCCGGGTATCTGGCCGAGGAGGTTCAAAAATACAGACTGCGGGTTAGCGAGGGCGAAGGGGAGTTGCGCAAGCTTGCCACTCTGCATGCAAGCATCGTCCAGAGCATGTCCAGCGGTCTGCTGACCCTTGATCTCAACGGCCTGATCACGTTTTCAAACAACGCGGCGCAGGAGATCCTGGGGATGAAATCCGGCGATATCGCCGGACATTGCCTGACTGAGCTTTTCAGCGGCGTAGAGTTAGCCGGGCTTACGAAGAACAACCAAGCGGAAGGCCGAGGGCCTGCGAACCGCAGGGAGGCTGATTACGCTCACCCATCCGGTGTACCCGTTACAATTGGCTACTCTGCTTCTGTTCTCCAGAACGAAAACGCAGAGACATTCGGCTGGACGATCATATTCATAGACCTGACCAGGTTCAAGGCAATCGAGGAGCACATACAGAGAATGGAGCGGCTGGTCCTGGCCGGAAGATTCGCGGCCGAAATAGCACATGAGATCAAAAATCCGCTTGCCGCCATCAGCGGGGCCATGCAGATGCTCAGGGGCGAAGTAGGACAAAATGAGCTTAACAAAAAGCTTATGGGTATAGTACAACGTGAAATCGAGCGTATAAATGCACTTGTAACCGAGTTTCTCTGGATGGCGAAAGGATCGCCCAAATCGGCTCAGACCGAAGATGTGCCGGTCTGTCCCGTGATAGAGGAGATTATTGCTCTACTCAAGGCCAAAAAACAGTTAAACGCATCCCATAAGATCAGCACCTATTTCAAGGCCAGTCCTTCGGTCAAAATCGATCCCAACCATCTGCACCGGGTGCTTTGGAACCTTCTGGTCAACGCCCTGGAAGCTATGCCGCAGGGCGGCGAGCTTTCAATCTCCGTCAACCTTCAGCAGCCGCCCGACAACCCGGACAGGCCGATCCGGATTGAGATCGGCGACAGCGGGTGCGGGATTGCTGAAAGCGCCTTCAAAAGAATTTTCGATCCTTTTTTCACCACCAAGGCAAATGGAACGGGTCTTGGTCTGAGCATAGTTTATCAACTCGTCGAAAAAGCCGGCGGCTACATAGAGGTAAGCCGGCCCCATTCGGGGAGTGGGACTATTTTTTCTCTTCTTTTCCCGCAAAGTTGCCCTTAAAGTATTTTTTCCCACCGAGTTTTCCTTTTTCACTTGCCAAATGAAGCCGGGGTGATTAAAAGCACTCATCATAGGTGAGTGCTAACATCAACGGGTCGGGTCCGCTCAAAGCTGATTCCTGCCCAATTCCCATTTATTCAAGTGAAAGGAGTTGCTATGAATCTCAGACCGCTCAATGATCGCGTCGTGGTCAAACGCATGGAGGAAGAACACAAAACCGCAGGAGGGATAATAATTCCCGATACGGCCAAAGAAAAACCCATTCAGGGAGAAGTCCTATCGGCCGGAAACGGCAGGGTCATGGAAGACGGCTCCCGAAGGGCGCTCGATGTCAAGAAAGGTGATCGGGTACTTTTCGGAAAATATGCAGGCACCGAGATCACCATTGAGGGCCAGGAAGTTCTGATCATGCGCGAAGACGACATTCTTGCGGTTATCGCATAAGTCTTAGCTTATCTAAAAGAATACCAGGAGGAAAATTCTCATGGCAAAACAGTTGATATATGACACCAAAGCACGCGAGCTGCTTTTAAATGGCGTAAATACGCTCGCAGACGCAGTAAAGGTCACACTTGGCCCCAAAGGCCGAAATGTGGTCATCGAGAAGGGTTTCGGTGGCCCCACTGTAACGAAGGATGGGGTTACGGTAGCCAAGGAAATCGAACTTGAAGACAAGTTCGAAAACATGGGCGCTCAGATGGTAAAAGAAGTGGCAAGCAAGACCAGCGACGTAGCTGGAGACGGGACCACCACTGCAACCATCCTGGCCCAATCGATCTATTTTGAAGGCTCAAAGCTGGTAACGGCGGGCCACAACCCAATGGCGATAAAGCGCGGCATCGAAAAAGCCGTCCAGACCGTCGTTGAGCAATTGAAGAGCATCAGCAAGCCCATCAAGGATCAAAAAGAGATCGCCCAGGTGGGCACCATTTCTGCGAATAACGACTCCACCATAGGCAACATAATCGCCGAAGCCATGAACAAGGTGGGCAAAGAGGGCGTTATCACGGTCGAAGAAGCCAAGTCAATGGAGACTACTCTTGAGGTCGTTGAGGGGATGCAGTTTGACCGAGGCTATATTTCCCCTTATTTCGTTACAGACCCCGAGAAGATGGAAGTGCTGCTCAATGAGCCGATGATCCTGGTGAACGAGAAAAAGATCAGCAGCATGAAGGACTTGCTCCCCGTGCTCGAGCAGATCGCCAAGATGGGCAAGCCCCTTCTGATCATTGCCGAAGACATTGAAGGCGAAGCGCTTGCCACCCTGGTAGTCAACAAGCTCAGGGGCACCCTCCAGGTCTGCGCGGTAAAGGCCCCCGGCTTCGGCGACAGGCGTAAGGCGATGCTCGAAGACATCGCAGTCCTCACCGGCGCACAGGTAATCAGCGAGGAGAAAGGCATCCGTCTCGAAAATGTCTCCTTGCAAGACCTTGGCAGAGCCAAGACCATCCGTATCGATAAGGACAACACGACGATTGTGGACGGCGCCGGCGAGCGCAAGACCCTTGAGGGCCGTGTGCGCCAAATCCGGACACAGATCGAGGAAACAACGAGCGACTACGACCGCGAGAAACTCCAGGAAAGGCTTGCCAAACTGGTTGGCGGTGTTGCAGTGATATCGGTTGGCGCGGCAACAGAGACTGAAATGAAGGAGAAGAAGGCAAGGGTCGAGGATGCTCTGAATGCTACCCGCGCCGCAGTGGAAGAAGGCATCGTACCGGGCGGCGGGGTTGCCTACCTGCGCTGTCTGGCTTCGCTTGAGAAAATGGACCTTGGTGGAGACGAGCAGCTTGGGGTTAAGATAATCAAGCGCGCTCTCGAAGAACCTGCCCGCCAGATTGCTGCCAACGCAGGGGAAGAAGGTTCCGTAATCGTTCAAAAACTAAAGGAACAAACGGGCTCTTTCGGCTTCAATGCAGAAACGGCTCAGTTTGAAGACTTGATAGAAGCGGGCGTAATCGATCCTACCAAGGTGACCCGCACGGCGCTGCTGAACGCGGCGAGCGTCTCAGCCCTTATGCTCACGACCGAGTGTATGGTTGCCGAGATGCCGAAGGACGACAAAGGCGGCCCCGGTATGGGCGGCATGCCACCCGGAGGCGGCATGTACTAGGAGGCGGTGGACCGCCCGCCTTCGAAGGCGGCAAGGAAAAATCCCCCTGCCCTTTAGTTTGTTTGAAGTCAAACCCCCGGTCCATTGTATGGACCGGGGGTTTTTTTGTATACTTCTGTCGTCCTTTGAGGGTGTACAATTGAACTTAACAGGAAGATACTTATGGTAGATAGAAGGTTGAAGGTCTGTCATCACGACAAAACTCTGTAAGTAAAAGGCCCGGCCGGCAACTTTGCCCAATGAGAGGGGAATCCATAGTGAGAACCACACTTCAAAAGGAAATGGTACGGGTTCAAGACGAACTGATCGATCTCGGCGTAATGGTGGAGCGGACCTTAACCGAGTCTGTCAAGATCCTCGCAAGACGGGCCGCAGGCGAGGCTGAGGCCATGATCGAAGCCGATTCGGAGATCAACCGGAGACGCTACATGATTGAATCGCAAACTCTTGTGCTTATAGCCACACAGCAGCCCATGGCCAAGGATCTGCGAACGCTGGCGGCCATTCTGGAAATTGCCGGCGAGTTGGAAAGGATAGCAGATTATTCAAAGGGGATCGCAAAGATTTCAATTCAGCTCGGCTCCCATCCTCTGGTAAAGCCGCTTGTGGATGTCCCTCGAATGGCCGAACTGGCCTCGGATATGCTCCACCGAGCGCTCCTGGCTTTCGTGGACAAGGACGCGGAGACCGCACGCGCGATTCCCACCGAAGACCAGCAGATTGACAATCTCTATGACCAGGTATACCGCGAGCTAATGACTTACGTCCTGGCAGATCCCCGGCATATCGACGGGGCAAGCCACCTTATCTGGGTCGCTCACAACCTCGAACGGGCTGCCGACCGTGCCGTGAATATTTGCGAACGAGTAATCTTTATGGTGACCGGCGAACTGATCGAATTTGAAGATCTTCCCCGCAACCCGCCCGGGGATCAGGATTTCCTGAACAAATCGAATGCGAGGTGATCGAATCCCTGGAATCACCTCTTAGCGGTTTCACTCTTGCTTTCCTCCCCGGCGGTCCAGTATGGATGAGTCAGGTCCTCGAAAACGGAAAGTGCGGCTTCGGTTCCCTGTCCCATGGCAGTTACGATCTGTTTGTACCCTCCTTCGACGTCTCCGGCGGAATATATTCCCGCAATATTGGTTCTATGATTGGAATCATGTTTAATGAAGCCGTCCGAGGTCAATTCGATCCCAAGGGATTTGGCCAGACTCACTGAAGGCTCATAACCGATAGCTATGAAAACCCCCTGCACGGGAAATGGATAGACAAGGCCGGTCGTGATGTTGCGCAGCAGGACCTCGCCAACTTTCTCCTTACCTCTGATTTCCACGACTTCTGTGTCCCACAGGACTTCGATGTTGTTGGAGAAAATATTTTTGACAAGATGCTCCTGGGCCCTCAGGGTGTCTCGCCTGTGCACCAGTGTTGTCCACACGTCTATGTTATTAAGATAAAGGGCCTCGGTCACTGCGCTGTTGCCTCCACCCACCACGATCACCTTCTTGCCCTTAAACAATGGACCGTCACAGGTTGCGCAGTAGCTCACGCCTCTGCCCATAAAATGCATCTCACCGGGCACTTCAAGCTTCTTGTAGTTGGCCCCGGTAGCGAGGATAAGCGCTTTGGCCAGAAATTTTCTCCTGCTGGTCTGCACTTCGATAATCGGTCCCGGTTGAACGCCAAGCACCTCCTCCCCCTGGAATATCTGTACATATTCCAAAGCGTGGCTGACGAGAATATCGACCAGCGTTTTTCCGGGAACCCTTGTAAAACCGGGATAATTTTCCACAACAGGGGTGGTGGCCACCTGCCCTCCGAGCGCGCCCCGTTCGATAACGGAGGTTTTGAGCCCGCTGCGCACCGCGTAAATGCCTGCGGCCAGACCCGACGGTCCCCCGCCCACAATTACCACATCAGTTTCGACTATCCCGGCGTCTGTTTCGGGGATGAAGACAGTCTGCTGCTCAAGCTTTTGAAGCGAGAGCACAAAGAGTTCCTCCGGCTGCGCTCCATAGGCGATGAGCACATCGTTTGCAAATGTTTGTGGAACGCTGAAGGCGGAATAGCGGTTCGCGATCTCCTGGTTTGACTGAATATCTATTATCTCAAGAGATACGATATCCGGTCTTTCGATGGCCGCTTTCACTGCGTTGACAGCCTGGTCCGGACAATAGGGGCAGGTCGGGCTCACAAAGACCTTGATTTCCCTTTTCGAACCGATCTTTTCCATCACCTTTCGGGACTGTTCACTCAGGTTGCCGGTCCGGAACCCCAGCAGCAGTATCATTCCCACCAGAGTCCGGCCTTCTTCTCCATAGGGGACTCCAAGGTAGCGAATTGAATATCGATCCGCATCGAAAATAAGTGTAGGAGAACTGGTCACATTCCACTTTTTTGCTTCCTGCCCACTCAAGTCGAACTCGCTCAGCTCGATCTTATCCGATATTTTCTTGAAACTCCGAAGCAGGTCCATTGCCGCCTTATTGAGGACATCATTTTGCCCCTTTTCGGTAAACAGCATCACTTGGACCTTGTTGGGGAGTGAATCGAATGCGATCCGAAGATTCTCCTCGACATCGTTTCCCCAAAGGGAAGCTTGCTCAGTTTGCGGTCTGGTTTGAGGCATTTTTCCCCCTCTTTCGAATTTTAAAATGACCGAACCCTCAAGAATTTGTCCGTTAAATACACTTAATATAAGTAAACTCGCGCCGCAGCACCATGGGCAGGTCCAATTTTCCCGCATCAATGCTCGATTTGACGTCAGATACATTGCACGATTGAAACTACTCTCCTGTGCGGACACGAATACTCAATCCACCTGATTGCAACCAGGGCCTGAAGTAATTGAAAATGATGGGAGACGGTTTCTTTAACAGCGAGGGCCGAGAAGATGAAAAAAACGAGAGAATTTCTTGTGTGGACCGCCGCTTTCATTTTCTGGTGTTTTGGAGCTATTTTGTTAAGGCGAATATGGAATTATCAAAAGTCGCTACCCGATCCGATGGGATCCTACATCGAATTTACGGTCATGTTCCTGGCGACTTTCTACCCTCTGGCTCTATTCGTAATGAAGTCCCGGGTGGAGTGGGTTTTCTCCCAGATCGGGTCCGAGTCCCCGGTTATCGGCAATGAGTCCCCGGTTATCGGCAATGAAGGTTTCTAAATACTCAGTGTGGCCGGCGCTGCTTATCCCGGCGGCAATTCTCGTGGTTTTCCTGAAGTATTTTCCATATCTTCCGGGAGATATCGCTTCCACCCGACTGGTGCAGTCGCTGCTGCCCGAATCCAAACGCTGGGCGCAGCTAGTATCAGTTACGGCCGAAATGCCTTGGGTCCTTATTTTGATCGGCACTACATTTTTCTGCTCATGGGTGATTGCCGGATGGCGCGCAGCCCTGCTTTCCCTTGCAAGTTTCACCGGTTTATGGCTGCTCGGGAAATGGCTCGGCCCCTTTGTTGCCCAGCCTCGCCCCTCGCCGGAACTCGTTGAGGTCACGAGATCGCTTTCAGGCTCCGCATTCCCATCCATCTTTGCTTTCAACTATATCTCAACGGTAGGATTCCTGGCTGTTCTTGCAGCAGTGAAAGCATCAGACAAGACCAGATGGGCCGTAGTGCTCATCTGCTCCGCTCTTCTCCTGACCGGTTGGGTTGCCAGAGTCGATCTGGCTGCTCATTGGCCAAGCGATGTCACAATATCCTATTTCATAGGACTTATCTGGATCGGCTTTCTCGTCCGCTTCGCCTGATGCAACGCAATTGCGCTACTCGCCACCTCAACCCTCAACCAGAACCCTCAACCAGAACCCTCAACCCTCAACCCGAACGAAGTGAGGCGGTTTGGCATTGTTCATCCGGCAATCTTATGCGAATATCGGGTTTCGAAGAGAATCGAGCTGACTTAGTTTGTAATAAGACTCTGCTCTTCCAGACTTGAGTTGCCATGAGGGCCATTTCATTGAGAACCACGCCGCCAGTCCAGCAAAAAACCCTTGAGAATCAAAAATCTGAGCCGCACGCCGGCTTCTCATCCATAAACCGCCTTGACTCCCAGTCCAGTGGCGGCTCGACTCTCAGTGTCGCCATCGCCGGGGAGCGGCTTAGATCGCTGGACGCTTTTCGAGGCCTGACAATCGCACTGATGATAGTAGTAAATTGCACCGGAGACTCCCCGTATGTCTTTGAACCCTTGCGGCATGCGGACTGGAATGGATGGACCTTTGCCGATACTGTTTTTCCATCCTTTCTTTTTATAGTTGGAGTTTCGCTTGTTTTTTCGTTTGCAAGGCGGGAAGAGGTTCAATTATCAAACTGGGCGCTTGTGGTCCGCATTCTGAGGCGGACTCTCCTTCTGTTCGCACTCGGACTTTTTGTCAACACTTTTCCAACTTTCGATTTGTCAACGATCCGAATACCGGGAGTTCTGCAAAGAATCGCCCTCTGTTATTTTTTTGCCTCGCTGATTGTGCTCAAAGCAGGCTTGAGAGGCCGCATCTTATGGCTTATCGGCATGCTCGCCTCATACTGGCTTTTGATGATTTATGTGCCAACGCCGGGGATCGGCGCAGGAGTATTGGAGCCGGGACGAAATTTTGCAGCCTGGGTCGATTCGCATCTGCTGAAGGGTTACATGTGGTCGTACTATGATGGAAAATGGGACCCGGAAGGAATAGTCAGCACACTTCCAGCAATCGCAACCATTCTTTTCGGGGTGCTGACGGGACAATGGCTAAAGAGTTCCCTGCGCGAGGACAAGAAAGTTGCCGGAATGCTATGCGCGGGGGTTTTTCTGCTTCTGGCCGGTTATATCCTGGATCGATGGCTGCCGATCAACAAAAGCATATGGACGAGCACTTTCAGCATATTCATGGCCGGATTTGCTCTGGTTTGCCTGGCTATCTTTTACTTCCTGATAGATTTTGCGGACTTATCGCGATGGGCCAAGCCTTTCATCATACTGGGCCTCAATCCTATCGCTGTTTATGTGCTCTCCATAGTTGTCGATTCAACGCTGAGAACCATGGGTCTGGCCATATCCGGCGGAAATAATTCCTCCTGCCCATACTACTTGTTCAGACATTTCTGCATCCCTACGTCCACTGCGGAAATCGTGTCGTTGCTATATGCGATGGTGATTCTCGCATCCATGTTCCTGGTCGCATGGATTTTGTGGCGAAGGCGGATTTTTATAAAGGTCTAAAGAACGGTTAAAAACTCACCCTCCATTTCGTTCCTTCGGGAGAGTCTTCAAGATAGACATGTTTTTCCTCGAGTTCCCGCCGGATTCGGTCGGCTTCGGCAAAGTTTTTTCCCTGGCGGGCTTTATGGCGCAGGGCGATAAGGTGTTCGAGCTCCTTTTCACTGAGGCCGGTAGTCTTGAGTTTGAGCTTTCTTTGCTGATCGACAAAGACCTGCGGTTCGAGCATCAGCAGCCCCATAGCACGACAATGCCTGGTAAGGGATTCTGCCGCCTTTGCGGCGAGCTGCGCGGCGGGACCTTTTATGTTTTTCCTGTCGAATTTATCCAAAAAGCGCTGAAGGTTTCTCTGCAGAGTAAAAATATAGCCTATTGCCTGGGCCGTATTGAAATCGTTGCACAAGGCTTCAGCAAATAATGCGGCAAGGGACTCCGCCTTTTCGTATAGTTCCGGGTCCTCTTTTTTCAGGACATCGTCGGGATATTCAACTCCATCGGCTTTAGCCGCCTTTTGCTGCACCACCTCAAGGGTGCCGTAGAGGCGCTCGAGCCCCCGTTCGGCTTCCGCCACGGTCTCATCCGAAAAATCGACCGGACTTCTGTAGTGTTTGCTGATTACAAACAGCCTGAGCGATTCAGGATGCACATTGCGCAGCACGTCACGGATGGTAATGAAGTTTCCAAGAGACTTTGACATCTTTTCATTGTTGATGTTAACGAAGCCATTGTGGACCCAGTAGCGCACAAAGGGGGCATCAAAGGCCATTTCGCTCTGCGCGATTTCATTTTCGTGATGAGGAAAGACAAGGTCCTTTCCGCCACCGTGCAGATCGATGGTCAGCCCCAAATACCTGGTTACCATAGCGGAACACTCGATGTGCCAGCCGGGCCTGCCGGAACCCCAGGGACTTTCCCAGGCCGGTTCTCCAGGTTTGCTTCCTTTCCAAAGGACAAAATCGAGAGGATTTAACTTATTTTCGTCAACTTCGACCCGTGCGCCCGCTATCAACTCTTCCGTATCACGCCCGGACAGCTTGCCGTAGCCGGAGAACCCGTCAACACTGAAATAAACGTCTGTTCCGGCCTTGTAGGCAACGCCCTTTTCGATCAGCCTGCTGACAATTTCAATCATTTCCGGAATGTGTTCGGTTGCAAGCGGTTCGAGGGTGGGGCGCAGAAGTCCCAGGCGGTCCATATCTTCATGGAAGGCGCGGATATAGCGGTCGGCAATCGTACGGTAATCCGTCCCCTCCGCGGCTGCGCGCCGGATGATCTTATCGTCTACATCCGTAAAGTTTCGGACATAATCAATCTTATATCCGAGGCTCAACAGAAAACGGTAAATAACATCGAAGACAATGGCGGAGCGGGCATGCCCGATGTGACACAAATCGTATACGGTTATTCCGCACACGTACATTCGTATCCTGCCCGGTTCCAGAGGAACGAATTCCTCCTTTTTCCCGGTAAGAGTGTTATATATCTGCAACGCCATTATCCACCGATCCCCTTTTCAAAATTGCCGCATTCTTCGACGAGCACAACCGCATATGCCGCGATGCCTTCCTCGCGGCCCGCAAACCCCAGGGTCTCTGTCGTCTTGGCTTTGATATTGATGCATTCCAAGTCCACCCCCAACTGGTTCGAAATCCTCTCAACCATCCGCGGGATGAAAGGAGAAAGCCTGGGCCTTTGAGCCACAATGGTAGAATCGATATTCTTCAACCGCAACCCCCGCTGCGTTAACAGGGCCACCGTCCTGCGCAGCAATAGCAGGCTGGATATGTCTTTGAATTCGGGACTGGTATCAGGAAAATGAGTGCCGATGTCCCCCAAAGCGGCCGCCCCGATAAGAGCGTCGCAAATTGCATGGAGCAAAACATCAGCATCAGAGTGTCCAAGCAGTCCCTGTTCGTATGGAACCTCGATCCCGCCGAGAATCAGGGGGCGGCCTGGAACGAGCCGGTGCACATCATAGCCGAATCCAACCCGCATCAAAGCCTTCCTTCTTCAATCCAACGTTGAAAGTTACCAGTTCCGGGTCCCGGGTTTTTAACCCGCAACCCGCGCCCCCGCAACCTACCCGCCTCCAGCACCGGTGGCAAGAAACCATTCAGCCCACTGGAGGTCTTCGGGGGTCGTTATTTTTATATTCGTGCGCTCACCATGCACAATGGATACGCGAACACCCATGCGTTCGACAAAAGAGGCGTCATCTGTCCCGGTCCATCCCGCCTCGACCGCTTTTTCGTATGCGCTTACCAGTACCTGCTTATGAAAAACCTGTGGGGTCTGCACAAGCCAGATCTCATCTCTGTACAATGTCTCCGTCACAAAACCGTGACGACCGCGTTTTACCGTATCCGTCGCCGGCATGGCTGCAATACATGCCCCTGTGGCCCGAGCGCCCTCCAGGGCTGCTTCGATAAGGCGGGGACTTGCGAAAGGCCGAACACCGTCATGTATCATCACCCAATCGCATTCGGCCGGAAGCATCTTGAGTCCGTTATAGACGCTGTCCCTGCGCTCGGCACCACCAGCTGCTACTGAAATCGCCGGTGTCTCGCGCCCTCGCTCTGCTACGAGGTCCCGTACGCCCGGAACATGCGCTTCGGGAACTATGAGAAAAATGTCCGAAATCAAGGGCAGGTTTGAAAGTGCGCTCAAGGTGTGAGCCAGAATTGGCTTCCCTGCCAGGCACATAAACTGCTTGGGTACGGCGCCGCCCATCCTGGTCCCGCTTCCCGCAGCGGGAACTATGACACATGTTTTCTGCATATTCAGCCACAGTCAAAAGGCCAACGAACGGTTGTTCGGAAAAGGGACCCGGAGCAGGGCATAAGCCGGGTTCTGTTCCCTGAGCGCCCGAAGGCGAACAGGGCATGATCATTCCTCTGTCCCCGCCGTTACCAGCGGGATCTAGCGACCAACCCGAGAGCATCGGACGGGCAGCCCTCAAACGCTCTCCTATTCGGTCTTGCTCCGGATGGGGTTTGCCTGGCTCCCGATGTCACCACCGGGACCGGTGAGCTCTTACCTCACCGTTTCACCCTTACCTCTCGCGCAAGCGCAAGAGGCGGTTTGCTTTCTGTTGCGCTTTCCTCCTCGTCACCGAGACTGGGAGTTACCCAGCACCCTGCCCTACGGAGCCCGGACTTTCCTCCAGTCACACATAACATGCGACCGGCGATCATCTGCCCTACTCCGGGAAAATAAAATAAGGCAAAAGTAAAAAGGCAAAAGGCAAAAGGCAAAAGTGCGGAAATTTTTACTTTTTACTTAATTTATTCTCCCGGAGCATATCCCTTTCAAACATTACATTTCGAATATTAGCAGATTTCCTGCCTTATGCAAACGCCCCTGCGGCCTTCTCGGCCTTTCGTGTGATTTCGTTCAGGGTTCGCTCGAGTTGGATGCGATGCTCTTCAATTTCAGCCGATGATGAACCCCTTGCGACTCGTATTATAGGGCCCCAGGCGCCTACCACTCTTGTAAAAGGCATCGGGAGCAGCGTTTTATCCCATGTTCGGAATCTCCAGCACCTGTTGGCGGCAAAGCTAACCGGGAATATGGGAGAGCCTGAATACATGGCCAGAAGCAAAAGTCCTTTTTGAGCCACCTGAGCCGGTCCCTGAGACCCGTCCGCCACGAAACCGCCCCCTGGACCGTTGCGAAAAGCGGAAATTATGCCTTTGAGTGCGGCGGCCCCTCCTTTTCCCGGCGAACCTCTGAACGGGAAGAACCCAAGCTTTTTAACCATCCGGGCGGCAAACTCACCGTCGCGGCTCCGGCTGATTATGGTGAGATAGCCCTGATCGCGGAAAAAATAGAGAATGGAAGGATAACAAAAGTGCCAAAAGGCGGCTATCTTAGGCCCTTCTATATCAAACGAGGACCGGTAGAATTCCTCCCCTATCATCTCAATCCGGCATGTCCGGTGAAGAAGTCTAAGGGCCGAGGCTGCAAGGTGAGGCAATAATGGCATCGATTCCGCAATATTGCGGCGTTTTACCAGTTTTTCGTGTATATTGGAAATCACCATATATCCATAATTAAACATATTTTGGTTTTGAAATGAGAGAACGCAATATAGCACTAATTGGGTTTCGCGCAACGGGCAAAAGCACGGTCGGCAAAATTCTGGCCGGCAAGCTCGATATGCGGTTCATTGACATGGACCAGCGACTCTGTATGGAATCGGGGCGAGACATAGCGACATGGGTCAAACAGGACGGCTGGGGTTCCTTCAGAAGGGCGGAATCGGGTCTGTTGGAGATCATTGGCCTCCAGAAAGGAGTCGTGTTAGCCACCGGAGGGGGTATCATCCTCGACGCCCAAAATCGCGGAGTGCTCCGGAAAGATTTTTTCACGGTTTGGCTGAAGGCAACGCCGCAAACCATTTATGCCAGATTGAGATCGGACCCCTGCTCACCCCTTACACGCCCTGCCCTCTCCGAACTACCAGTAAGAGAGGAGATCGAAACAGTGCTTTCCGAGCGTGAGCCACTCTACTCGGAGGTTGCCAATATCGAGATCGATACCGAGGGTAAAGAGGCTGTTGCTATCGCCGATGAGATCGGAAGCCTGATGAGCTAACTCGTTTCCATCCGGAAAGGGTCCTTTTCCGTCCTGGCAGCGTCAATCTTTCGTAACCCCGATTTACAGGGCTTTATGCCTTCCCGAACCACTCAATTTGAACGCAACTCCGTATCAATCCTGACTCATCACATTGACAGAAGCTCATGACCATCTTATTGCTATATTGTGTATTGTCGGCAATTTTCCGGTACTAAGATCACGAACCCGGTTGGAGAGGAAAAGTCATGACATAGAAATGCAACAACGCCAAACGAAGGAGGTCACACCCATGAAAGACGTAAAAAGGATACTTTTCCCCGTAGATCTCTCAGAGGCTTCCCCCAACCTTGCTGCCGACGTGCTTACCTTGGCCCGTAAATTCGATGCGAGTGTAGATCTGCTGTTTGTAAGCACGCCAGTGGAAAGTTTCGCTTCATTCTTACTGCCTAACCAGTCCCTTGAGACCCTCGATGATGACATCCAAAATGCAGCCGGAAAAAAGCTGCAAGAATTCGAAGGACACTTCTTCTCCGAATGTCCCAACACTCGGTGCAAGATTCGGCGCGGTGATCCTGCCGAAGAGATTCTCAGGTATGCAGGTTCGGAAGATATCGGCCTGATTGTTATAGGAACCCATGGCAGGAAGGGGCTGGATCGGGCCGTCTTCGGCAGTGTTGCGGAAAAGGTGGTCAGAGGGTCTTCCATTCCGGTCATGAGTATCAATCCGTATAGAAAGAAATAGCAGGAGAACAGGAGGGCAAAAATGAGAACAAAATGCGGAGTCGAGTACGAAGCAGGCATAGAAAGGCCCGCAAGTGCACGGTTTGCTCTCTGGTACCTGGGGCACGTAAAATTTTTCCCTACGAAGGAAGAGGCAGAAAGGGCACTCGAAGGACTTTCAGCGTTGGAAAAAGAAGAGGCAACCCTCAGCGAACTGGCGAACCTGAGAGTTTGAACTAATTCGTGTAAGACTCCCGGCAATTGAAACTGGATTACGAAAGTGCGGCGCCGGACACCTTATGAAGGCGGGCGCTTACCAAGTCACGCCCGCCTCGCAACGCCGTCAGTTTCTGAACTCCCCTTTTTGCTGAACTCTAAACTGGAATTCAAGCTTAAAAGAATTGTCAACCTCTCCGTTGGCCGGTTCCTTCACTTCATACCGGGCGCCCGGGAGCATGTCTCCAATGTTAAGGGATTTTCGCCAAAAGATCCTGGTTTCCCCCATATCTGTTATCCACATATCTATTTTCACCGCATGGCGGACACTGTTTGAAGTATTGACGATTTCGCCGGTAACGAATCCATCATTGGTTACTCTGAAATTGCGGTCTTGCAGGCCTTTGTCGACTACACCCTTGAAGAGCACCTCACCGGTTGCGGAGCTCACAAAACAAAAGAGCAAAGCGACAAGAACACCGCCAGAAATGATTCTAAACATTTTGCTATCCTTTCCAATGCAAGTTTAACTCACAAGGGCGACTGAGCGGTTTTCAGTTTTGAATTTCGCGTTTTGAGTTTTTGCGAAATGCTTCTCGTTGCCGTTTTCAATGGTCTCCATAACGGGGGTCGGGGGGGATTCGTGCTTTTTCGGGCTCAAGGCTGCAAGATCGCGGCCTGTCATCCGCTCCAACCATTCCGGATCACCAAGCACCGGTTGAATCATGAGCGTATTGATATAGACCAGACTCGCTTGCAGGTCAACCTCGGCGTTGCCAATAAAACTAAGTGGCAAGATATGCAAAGTCCTCCGTTTTCCACTTTCGGCCTCTTTTGTCAGTCTATCAAGATCCACGGCGACTTATACCGCCATCCGAAAAGGGTCCATGGAATCTTCGCATCTCCTGATTGACTATAGTCCGATATGATCTTAACCTACCAACATTAATTTATTATTGCTTAATCAATGCATTGCTCCCTTTCAAAAGCTCCAGCAAAGAGGATTCCAGTAGACCAGTGGGTTTGGGGAATTACCTGTTGTAAGAGAGTGGACCCTTCACACGTAAATGCCTGGCTTAAAGGCTGTCTCTTTTCCTGACAACCGATCGAAAAGTAAGCAATTGGAACAGAAGCGTGCCGTTAAGATTCACCGGCACGCTGAACAACCTGTATGTCAAGATAGATCGGCGGAAGCGGGTCGAGGCTGACTTCCGCAGAGGAGAGGCGCCTCACGGAGGGGAGCCTACGTTTCAACCGCGCCAGTGAACATACGGCTGCTAAAATCCGGCAGACTCAAACCGGGGCTGTCGGATTGGGCGGGGTCGTCCAAGCTGTTGATTGGGAGAAAGAGGGAGAAAATGTTGAAAAGAGGAGAAAGTCAAAAATGAGCAGGGAGCCGTCCGATTGCCGCGGAGCGATCCACGGACGGTACTACGATCATCGAAAATAGCGGCTCCCAACGCCAACAAAATGTTCGAATGCGGCATGATTCCATGAATGTCGCATGGTGACCACTTCCACCAGAAAGGAGGATCATATGAGCTTCGCTGGAAAGACAGGCGGCGTTAACGACATTTTGAAGTCCCTGGGATTGCTCCTGGTTGCGGGCTCGCTTTTCGCGGGTTGCGCGAAGCTTCCGGACGACGGAAAGTCGGCCAAGGTCATGCGCTTCGACAATCTGCGCGATATGCGGTACTGCGAGGTTTTTCTGATCGGCGGCGATGCTGTGACGCATGATCTCGATGCGGCCTTCTACAACACCACGGATCTGAATAATACCCAGAACCCCCGGGACACATGCCCCGCTGCTGTATGGGCCAAAGTCGATGCAGAATCGCTTAAAAAGGAAAACCACGTATTGGGCGTATTCAAGAACGGTCCCCGGCACTGGGCGACGGACTGGATCCAGCTACCGGTAGGCGCGGAGCGCAACTTCGACGGGTTGTACGCCCGATGGATGGGTGAAGTACAGTTGCCTAAGGACGTCGACCTCAAGAAGAAGGGGTCGAGTGCCTACAAGCCGACCACGGTCGCGCGAAAATCGGAGATGGGTTTTGCGAAAGGCCAACCAGTCTTTATTCTGGAAGACCCCGACGGGATGCCATGGGTCATGCAGGCTTACTCTAACATCGTGGACCCGAACCTGAGTTACGCGGATCTCCAAACGCTCGAAGAGAAGCTCAAGCCGGCCCCTGGGTGGAAGTATCGGGTCAAGGTATTGGATCAGGATCTTACGATCCGAGCTGTCAACGGCCATGCGCGAATCGTTCAGGACGACATGGAAAACACTTATGACGCGTGCTTTGAGACGGCATGCAGCTATAAGCCGTAGCCGGGGGCTTCGCCGTGGGTACCAACGTGGACTTATCAGCTTGTTTCCGGAGGTTGGGCGTATGCAATCAATGAAGCGCTTAGCAGCAGTCATCTGTCTAGGAGCCATGGTTGCATTTTCGTTTGCGGCCGACGCGGAGGAAGCCCGGTGGCTGGGCGCGGTGGAGGCTGTCAGCATAGCCACCGAGGCCTACATCTTCGGCTATCCCCTGGTCACCTTCGACATGGTCCGCAGGCAGCAGACCAACGTTGCCGCACCGGACGCCGAGCATGCGCCCATGGGGCAGATGATCAGGATGCGGAGCTATCCTTCGGTGGATAACCACTGCTGCGCCGCGCCCAACGCCGACACGCTCTACACCGAGGCCTGGCTGGACGTCTCCAAGGAGCCCTGGATACTCGGCATTCCCGACATGGGCGACCGTTACTATATCGTGCCGATGCTTGACGGCTGGTCGGAGGTGTTAAAGGTCGCAAGCTCGCCCACGACGGGCGGCAAAGCCCAAACCTACGCCATCACCGGTCCGGGCTGGTCGGGCGCGCTTCCGAAGGGGGTGACGCAGGTCAAGTCTCCCACAGGGATGGTGTGGGTCCTCGGGCGCATCTACTGCACCGGCACGCCCGAGGACTACAAGGCGGTGCATGCTCTTCAGGACAAGTTCACGCTCGTTCCGCTGAGCGCCTACGGCAAGCCGTACTCGCCACCGCCTGGCTCAGTCGATCCCGGCGTAGATATGGAGACTTCAGTGCGCAAGCAGGTCAACGAAATGGACATCGATGACTATTTCGCGACTCTCGCAAAACTGATGAAGACCAACCCGCCGACCGCGCAGGACGCGCCGATCGTCGCGCGAATGGCCAGGATCGGATTAGTCCCCGGACAGGACTTCGACCCGAGCAAGCTCGGCTTCCTGGACCTGGAGGTGATCAAGATGGTCCCGAAGCTGGCGCTGCTGGAGATGGGACTTCACCTGAAGCGACAGAAGACGACCAACGGCTGGCTGTACTTCACCAAGGGCGTCGGCAATTTCGGTACGGACTATCTGCTTCGCGGCATGGCCAATCTGCTCGGCCCGGGCTGGAACCGGCCGCAGGACGCAGTCTATCCGCTCTCGCAGAAGGACGCGGACGGGGACGACTACAACGGCGCCGGGCACAACTACGTGATGCGTTTCGAGAAGGGCCGGATGCCCCCGGCGGAGGCCTTCTGGTCGCTGACCATGTATGACACCGATTTCTTCTTCGTACCCAACCCGATCAATCGGTACGATCTAGGGCAGCGCAACACATTCATCACCAATCCCGACGGCTCGGTTGACCTGTACATCCAGGCGGACTCTCCCGGCAAAGAAAAGGAGGCCAACTGGCTGCCGGCGCCGAAAGGGAAATTCGACCTGGTGCTGCGGATCTACGCCCCCAGGAAAGCGCCGCCTTCGATCCTCGACGAAACATGGACGCCGCCAACAGTCAAACCCGTGCAGTAGGTTTCATAACAGCGGCGGCAGTGAACCCTCCAGGGAGCTGATTGACTATGCACCCTCACTCCGACCCTCTCCCTGAAGGGAGAGGGGGAGGAAATAGGAAGGGAACATGACCTCGAACCTTCGAAGTTACCGGCTACGGGCCAGGCGATGGGCGCTGGCCGTCATTTGCATGTCACTGCTCGCTTCAGCAGGCGGATGCGGGCTGCTGAGGGAAGGGCGGGCCTGGCTGTACGGCCTGGAAGCATATATCTATGGCTTTCCACTGATCATGATGGATCTTACCAAACAGGTGTCGACAGCGGTGCCCACCGCAGGAGAGATCACTGCGCCAGTCAACCAGTTCTCCGTAATGACGAAATATGCGGACGCCTCGTTCAGGGCGGTCGTGAGGACAGGTCTCGACACGCTGTTCGCGACGGCCTGGGCGGACCTCGACATGGAACCGCTGGTGCTCTCGGTTCCGGACACGAACGGACGCTACTACGTCATTGCGCTCTTCGACATGTGGAGCAACGTCTTCGCATCGATCGGCAAGCGAACGACCGGAACCAGGGCGGCAAACTTCCTGATCGCGGGGCCAGGCTGGCAGGGCACGCCGCCAGCCGATGTCAATTTGCGGCCATACCCCTGGTGGCCGAGATGAAATGGTTGCCTCAAATGGATACCCTCTACACTCTGAAAGGCGACTACGTATGGTTCAAGGCCTCACTTACGTTCTGATGGCAATCGAATGGTTCACGGAAAGAAACCGCACACCCCTTCTTCGTGTCGACGGCCTGGCAGTATGAAGGCCATTTCATGGGAGCACGATGAATATTTCATCTGTATTTGTATCTTTGCAAAAGATTTGGCAGCAGGTCCAGCAGTATTTACTAAACGATGTCCTCACCCGGCCCATGGCAGTCCAACTCGCAGCCGGTGGTTTCGCTTTGCTGCTGGCCCATAAGGCTGCAGGAGCTTTCCGTTCATGGTTTGAACGCCAAATGGACCTGTCCGGTTTGAGCGAGGAATCCTCTGATCTGCAGAAAACCAGATCTTTCCTCAAAGTCGTGCGCCCAATCCTGGCTGTTTTGTTCCTGGAAATTGCACTTAGACTGTCGCACCATTTCGAATGGCCGGCGGATGGCATTGAGACCCTTTTGTTTCTAGCACTCGCCATGTTTTTTGTTCGATTTCTCGCCGCCCCTATGACGAATCGTTATTGGGCGGCCATCTTTTTCGTGGCAATCTGGCTTTGGGCCATTGTGCTAGCCTTCCATGCCGAGGATATCTGGACAAATCTCGGAGCCAGTATCTACTTCGAAATCGGCAAAGTGCATGTTTCTCTGCTGACAATTTGCAGGGCCTCTGTACTGTTGTTGGTTCTTTACTGGCTTTCAAAGAACCTGTCGATCATTTTCCGTCTCTGGCTCCATACCGGATCGGGCCTGCCCCCCGCAACCCAGACCCTGTTTCATAAACTCTGCACTTTGTTGTTGTTTTCCGCATCTGTGGTCATAGTCCTGCATTATATGGGGATCGATCTGACAGTCTTTGCCCTGTTCGGCGGGGCTGTTGGGTTGGGAATCGGCTTTGGCCTGCAGAAGATTTTCGCCAATCTGGTCAGTGGTTTCATGATCCTCGCGGATAAATCCATAAAACCCGGCGATGTGATTCAACTGGGTGCCTGCTTGGTGACCGGCTTCGGGGACAACGGTCTTAATCTTGAGTTGCGGGTCTGGATAAACGATCCGCAAAATGGCCTTGGATCCGTCAAGAACGAACTACTCAGGGGTGTCTGGCGGCGGTTCAAGGAAGAAGGTATCGAACTGCCATACTCAGAGATGGTCTTGCACCACAAGTCCATGCCCGAGGTCCGGATAAGAACTAAACCCGAGGATTGAGAATGCTGCTGAATGAACCCGCATTGTTAACGAGCCTGCGCCGATCGTCGCCTATCGGGAAAACCCGGAAATACGGGAGCTATTCAGATTTGGCGGGCTGGTAATTGACTTTTTAACCTCAAAGCATGAAAGGAAAAATCAAATGAAACCTAACAAACTAATGGTTCAACTGGTCATCACGGTTGCAATGTTAATGTCCCTGGGCCTGCTATCCCGGAGTATCGCATTCGCGGTCGGACAATGCGAGGGTGACGTCGCAGCTTTCTGTCAAGGCGCCGAGGGCCCGAAGCAGGTATTGGGGTGTCTGAAACAGAACTTTGGGCAGCTCTCACCACAGTGCCAGATGCACATCTCGCAACTGGCGGAAGCGGTCAGGGAAGCACATCAGGATTGCGAACAGGACCTCTTTATGCTCTGCCTTGGCGTGCCGCCGGGAAGCGGTCAGATCATTCAGTGTCTCAAGCTGAACAAGGATTATCTTTCCCCCGAGTGCAGGGCCGGTATCGCGAACCTGCTGATGAGCAGGTAATACATGAAGACTTGACCCCTGACTTTACGTGCATATTATAATGAAGGTCGACCGTCAATATACGTACGTCCGAAATCTGGAATGGGACTTTCCTGCAGCATCATGAAGGATTGATGGCCAATCGGCTCTTCGTCATAGTGGTGAATAGCCTTTCAGGATACTACCTCTCCGGTAAGAAGCGTCACCATGCACCTTCCATTAAAGAAGTGACTTCTCGAGATGACTGCACCCTCTTTAGAACATCGAGAATGGGATCTGCCTTAGAGGTCTGGCGAAGGCCCCGGGCTTATGAAGCGAATTGAAGATTTGAGAGGTGACTATGAAAAAGCTTCGCAGAAAGGGTCTCTCCACGAGACGTGCTTTTCCAGGCATTATCCTGTTGATTGCCCTGCTGGGCATAATGGCGCCGGGCATGCCGGGATGGAGCGCCGAGGAGGTCAAGCCCGGGGGGGCTCCCGCCGCTATGCCGGAAGCCCGGACGACGCCGCAGCCCGAGCCCGCCGCTATGCCGGAAGCCCGGACGACGCCGCAGCCCGAGAAGATTCTCCAGCAGACGTGTGATTTTCTCAAGTCGACCGAACAGTTCTCTTTCAAAGCTGAGGTAACCGACGACCGGGTATACACCGGCGGCAAGAAATTGCAGTTTGCCTTTGACCTTGAGGCCTACGTGCACCGGCCCGATAAGGTCCGTATCAACGCCGAAGGAGACCTGGAAAACAAACAATTCTTCTACGACGGCAAGACTATCACGCTCTATGACGAACTCGGGAACCACTACGCCGTCCTGGATGCTCCAGGCACCATTGACGGGGCCATGGAAAAGGCCAGCCAGGAATACGGTCTCCGGATATCGCTGGTTGACCTTGCCGAGGGCAACACCTGCGCCCTGATGACCAAAGGGGTGAAGCACGCACTATACGTGGGCGAAGGTCTGGTGCGGGGGATCAAGTGCCACCACTTGGCCTTCGACAAAGACGATATCCAATGGCAGATCTGGATCGACGCCGGGGAGAAACCGCTGATCCGGAAGCTCCTCATCAATCAGAAGAAGTTGCCCGCTGCTCCGCAATGGACCGCGTACTTCACGGACTGGAATTTCTCACCGCAACTGACGGACGATCTGTTTGTTTTTACACCGCCTCAGGGAGCACTCAAGACAAGGTTCGTATCCTTGAAAGAAATGGCGGCGCAGCAGGCCAAAAAGCCCCGGGCGGTTAAAAAGAAGGCCGTAGCTAAAAAGGAAAAGCAATAAGGAGAATAAGTCATGAAACTCAAAAAGAATAACATATCTCTGTCGATGGTGCTGGGGCTGGCCTTGCTGTTGAGTTTCCCACCTATGGCTATGGCCCGCGGTNNCGGTGGTGGTAGTTTTCATGGCGGCAGCACGCAGCACAGCTTCGGGTCCACGAGCCACGAGAACGCCTGGGGCGGCGGCACATCCCACACAGCCGGGGAGGGCACCTCTCATAGCAACGCCTGGGGCGGCGGCACGTCCCACTCTTATGGTGGGGGCACCTCTCATACCAACGCATACGGCGGCAGCACGTCCGGAGCTTACGGTGAAGGCGCCACTCATACCAACGCGTACGGCGGCAGTACGTCCGGAGCTTACGGTGAGGGCGCCTACCATACGGGCGCGTACGGCGGAAGCGTATCCGGCAGTTGGGGCTACTATGGCGGCGGGGCTGGTTGGGGCGCTGCGGCGGCTGGCGCCACGGCGGGTCTGGCCGTCGGGGCCGTCGTAGGTTCTCTGTCGGCATCGGCCCAGCCAGTGGTGGTGAACAATCAGAACTATTATTCCGACGGCACGAACTACTATCAGCCTTGCTTCAACGGGTCGGATACCAACTACTGCGTGGTTCCGGACCCCAATTATTAGGGCGACCAAAGTTGTTGCGGTGCTGATCCAACCCCCATAACAAGCCGGGCAACCCGGGCGGAAATACCGGGGGCGCCAAGCTGATTTCGAATGCTCCTCAATTCCAGCCTTTGCTCTTCCAGAAGAGCGGGGTTCATCAAATGTTCGATGGCGCATGCGGCCAGACGCGGCACGGTAGGCTCCTCCCGCGTAAACTCGGGTGCTATCGCCTTACCGGCTATCAGGTTGGGAAGGGCTGCGAATTTGACCCGAACGAGCAGGTCGCCGATCAGCTTGCTCAACTTTGAGACCTTGTAGAAAACTATCATGGGAGTTTCAAGAATCGCGGCCTCCAGGGTAACTGTACCGGAAGCGGTCAAGATCAGGTCGCACGCCCTGATTGCATTATAGGTATCGTCGCGCACAACCCGTATCGGCAAAGCCCAACCGGCAACCCTGCTTTCCATTTCACGAGCGTCCAGCGAAGATGCCACGGGCATAATGAACCTGGCGGCCGGTAGTGAACGGGAGATGATCGCGCCTGCGTCCATGAGGATGTCAAAAAGCAGCTTGACCTCGCTTGGCCGGCTTCCAGGGAGCAGCCCGACAAGGGGTCCGTCGAAGTCGTGATAAATATGGCGGCATTGAGTTTTGTCAGGCAAAGTGGCCATTATGTCAACCAGCGGATGGCCGACATAATCGACCTCTATGCCATGAGCGGCATAGAACTGTTTTTCGAACGGCAGGATAACCGCCATCCGGTCCACAAACTTTTTAATTTTTCTTGTGCGGCCTTCCCGCCAGGCCCAGAGTTGGGGGCTGATGTAGTAAAACACCCTGGCGCCTATTTTTTTGGCAAAGCCGGCAAGAAATAGATTGAAATCGGGAAAATCGATCAAGACAACCACTGATGGCCGGCTTGCAAGAAGGTGAGACCTGATTTTCGTCCAGGCGCCATATATTGCCCGCAGATGGCCGAGAACTTCCGTAGCGCCCACGACCGAAATGCTTCGATTATCGACGATCGTCTGAACGCCTGCTGCCTGCATGTGAGGCCCCCCGAGGCAGGAGATGCGGGTTTGGGGAGCAACAGAGAGGATTTCACGGGCAAGATGCGACCCGTACAGGTCTCCCGAAGCTTCTCCTGCGCTTATGAAGACTTCCACGCCACGCTCTCCGGGTAAACGCGTTTGGCGCGCGTTTGTTCCTCGATACGGCTGGATATTTCAAGGGCTACGGCGAGGGCCCGGCGGCCCTGATCCCCATCCACTTCCGGCCGGACAGCTGTTCTGACAGACCTTAGAAATGAGCTGATCTCTTCTTCTAGCGAATCCTTCTCGATGATTTCGATTTGTTCCATCGAAACCTGCGGAAAGCCGTCCTCCCCCGACTCTGCTTCCCTGTAGACGGCATAGGCGCTCTTCTTGGCGTAATCGGCAGAAAAATAGCAATTTTCCTGAAAAATGCGAAGCTTTCTCATGCTCTTGATCGAGATTCTGCTTGCCGTGAGATTGGCGACCGCGCCGTTTTCGAATTCCATTCGAACGCTTGCGATATCCGGAAGAGCGCTGAGGGCGGAAACGCCGGAAGCGTGAACATTCTTTAGCGGCGCATCGATTATGTTAAGCGCGATATCGATGTCGTGAATCATCAAGTCAAGGATAACGTCGACTTCGAGACCTCTTTCATTAAAGAGCGTGAGCCGATGTGCTTCGATAAACATAGGGTCTCTGAGCAGTGGACGAATGGCCGTAAATGCGGAGTTGAACCGCTCCAGGTGGCCCACCTGGAGAATCGCGCCACTCCTTTTTGCCGTTGCGATAAGTTCGTCTGCTTCTCCAAGGTCCTTTGTCATCGGTTTTTCGAGCAGGACATGAACCCCCGCTGCAAGGAACTCCTTTGCTATGGCAAAATGCTGAGGCGTGGGCGTAACTATGCTCACAGCATCGACCCTACCGATTAAGTCCCTGTAATCGGACAATGTCCCGGCCCCAACCTCCCTGGCCACTTCCTCCGCTCGCTGACTATGTAGATCGACAACGCAAACGAGATTTGCTTCGGGCAGTCTGGCATATTTTTGGGCATGAAAGCGGCCGAGGTAACCCACCCCGATCACGGCCGTGCGTACTGCGTCAGGTCGTGGGCTGCGAACCAAAATGGCCCTGGGAGGCTCCTTTTTTTCTTCTTTCGAATTTTTGGAATGCCGCGATCCTATTTGATCGAAAATATTGGAATCGAAGAGCGCCAGTGCGTCCTGGTCCTGGTTCTCACCAGGGTTGAAATGCTCATTTTGGACCAGTATGCAAATCCCGGCCGAATCGGCAGCATCAATCATTTTTTCGCGGTCGAATATGACCGTTTTACCTGCTTCGAGCACCAGGACCCGGGCGTTGACACGTTTCATCACTTCGATGGTATCGGAGCCGGCGGCGGGGACATCGAAGCGCAAATCCTGTATCGGCTTGCTGACCTTGACGACAACCGCGCCCTCGCGGCAAAGACGTCCTCCTCGCATAATGGTGGAGTCGGTACCGTCAATTCCTTCCACGGCGAGCACAGCCTGGTTTTTCACGACCAGGCATTGCCCGATATCGAGTCTGCCGATCGCTTTTGCCAGGGTCCATCCGAAAGCTACGTCCGCCTTTTCGCGGCGGTTCGGCTTTCGGCGGGTGAGAATCCCTTCGGGCGCCAAAAGTTCAGGCAGGAAGATGGTTGAAGGCTGGATGTGTATCCCTTCGGATTCCAGTTCGTCTGCGAGTGCCCTGAGAAGAGAATCGTCTTTATTATTTCTTAGCCTGCCCAGAAAGCGTACGGCCCTCCAATCCGGGCGGATTTTCGAATAGAGCTTGATCTTGTTTATCCCTCCGGCCATTGCGGCATGGGTTATTCCGGCATTTCTGAATGTCTTGATGAGCCGGTTGAGTTGCCCGAGTCTAAGCAAATGAAATTCATCGACGTACTTGGAAAGAGAGGGGTCGGTTTCACCGTCAAACCCGACTGCAAGGACACGGACAGAAGCCTTTCGGGCGGCGAGGGCAAACAGAAGCGGAAATTGCCCGCTTCCCGCAATAAGTCCTACTTCTGTGATCCTGCCATTTGGAACTTGTGCGTTTTCCAAAAACATTACCTGGAAAGTCCTCGTTTGGAACTAAATGAGACGAACTCGATCAGCTTTTCCAACTCAGGCAGAGGCTCAAGCTCCTCCCGGGCCTTTGCAACCGCCTCTTCGCGGCCCAGACCCAAACGCCAAAATATCTTGTAAAACTTTTTAATTTCCTGGATAACCTTAGCTGAAAACCCGTGGCGCCTCAGGCCTATAAGATTGGGACCGTAGAGTTTTATGCGCGGTGCACCTGTAGCCAGCATATAAGGGGGAATATCCATACCCACTCCTGAAAATCCGCCAACACAACTGTATTCCCCGACCCTTACAAACTGATGAACGGCCACAAGCCCGCCGATTACGGCGAACCGGCCCACGTCAATATGTCCCCCCAAAGTGGCCGCATTTGCCAATATGACTCCGTTTCCCACCTGACAGTCATGGGCAACATGGGAATAAGCCATCAGAAAAACCCCATCGCCGATCCGGGTTATTCCAGCACCTCTGGCAGTACCTCGGTGAACCGTAACATATTCTCGAATTATATTATTATTTCCGATAATCACCCTTGTGTCCTCACCCGCGTATGTGAGGTCCTGTGGGGAAAGACCCAGGGAAACAAAGGGGAATATGCGGTTGTTTTCGCCTATTGTGGTATTTCCTTCTATTACAATATGGTGCCCCACCACGGTTCCCGAGCCGATGACAACACCAGGACCGATTATGCTGTATGCCTCAACGCAAACGTCTTCGGCAAGTTCAGCTTTAGGGGAGATTATCGCAGTAGGGTGAATCGGCATTTTCTCTCCACTATTATAGAAAAGGGGCTTTGGGCGACGCGTAAAACCTTCTATTCGCCTTTGGGCTCCTGTGAGTCCGAACCGGAATTTGCCGTCATCTCGGCTTCAGCCACCAGCACATCATCAACAAAGGCTTCGCCTGTCATTTTAAAGAAACCGCCGCGATGTCTCTGTAATTTAACCTTCATTACAAGCCGGTCCCCGGGACGCACCGGTTTGCGGAAACGGACCTTGTCAAGGCCCGCAAAATAAAAGGGCCTGTTCACATATTGGGGGTAGATGCTGAAAATAAGGATCCCGCCGGTCTGAGCCATGGCTTCCAATATGAGCACTCCGGGCATAATAGGATCGTTTGGAAAATGTCCTTGGAAGTAAGGCTCGTTGGCCGAGACGTTCTTGATCCCCACTATCGTATCGGAGTTGATTTCGACTATTCTTTCCACAAGGAGAAAAGGATAGCGGTGCGGAATGATTTCTTTAATCCGAACTATGTCCATCATCCTTCTTCAGAGCCTCCTCGATTCTTTGGACTCTTTCACCCAGACGCTTCAAGGCTTCCTTGAGCCTGGGCAGGCGCAGTATATTACCGTATGTTTTGAGCCACTCGTCATGAGCAACGGCAGGCAAGCCGCCCGCAACTATTTGCCCGGGTTTGACGCTATGATGAACGCCGGCTTGAGCGCCGACTTTCACCCCGTCTCCCAACTCTATATGACCAACTACTCCTGCCTGTGCGGCCAGTATAACCTGGTTTCCGAGCCTGGTGCTTCCCGCGATGCCCACCTGTCCAAGCAAAAGACTATCCTCACCCACTTCAACGTTATGGGCCATATGGACGAGATTATCGATTTTTGCGCCCCGTTTTATCCAGGTCCTGCCGAAGGTGGCCCTATCAATCGCCGAATTGGCGCCGATCTCCACGTCGTCGTCGATCTGCACTATGCCGATCTGGGGGATTTTTAAATACCTGCCCAGCTCGTCCGGGGCATACCCGTAACCGTCGCTGCCTATCACGGTCCCCGCCTGGATAATCACCCGGTTGCCGATGATACATCTGTCGAGAATGACGGCCCGCGGGTGTATCAGGCACCCTTCGCCGATCCGGACCTCTTTGCCAACGTGTGCTCCAGGGGCGATTTTAGTTCCGGCGCCAATGTGCGAATTGTCTCCAACATGCGCAAGCGGACCTACCGAAACCCCCTCCCCGAACAATACACCCTCGCCTATAAAAGCACTGGAATGTATCGCGGCCACCTCCCGGGAATCAGAGTGGAACAACCGGACTGCTTTAGCCAAAGCCAGTTGGGGGTTACGGGCGATCAAGAGATTAAAATCCAGATCCCGGAATTTCTCAGGCACAATAAGAGCCGATGCCCTGCATCCGGAGATGAGATGACTATAGCGGGCATCGATCATAAAACTCAATTGCCCAGGGGTTGCGCTCTCCAGCGCCCCTACTCCGCTTATATGCGAATCAGGGTCCCCCTTGACCTCTGCATCAAGCAAACGGGCTAGTTCGCTTAGTGAAAAGGGCCCCTTGTTTTCCAAATTATTGTTCACGCTGGTTTCCGTCCGGAGAAATAGAAGAACAGGTTTATCAACACTACCCGGTATTGAAAGGGCGGGACATGATCCCGCCCTGGACACAAAATCGCCAACCGGTTTTGCCTGCGATCATTTAGGGGACCCGGTTTTGTTCAGTTCCGTCACCACCTGCGCAGTTATATCGTCTTTTCCATTGTTGACAACAAGCGCGTTTTTTTCGAGAATAAAGTCATATTTTTCCTCTTTGGCGATCTTGTCGGCAATATCTTTAATTTTTTGGAAAAGTGGAGTCATTGCGGCGTTCTTCTGCTCGGTCCATTTGGTCTGTGATTCGTTGGCCAGCTTCTGCAGATCCTCGGCCATTCCCCTCAATTCCTGCTCTTTTTTATCCTTGGCCTTGGCATCCATTACATCTTTTTTCTTCAGGTAGTCATCCCTGGCGGTTACGAAAGCAGCGTTCTTCTGTTCCACTGTGCCGGCGAGCCTTTCCTGCTCTTTTTTCAAATCATCGCTGATCTTTTTGCCCCAACTCGATTGCGCAGCCGCTCCGGTAACGTCCAGATAGCCAATCTTTCCTCCGGCTGCGAAAGCATGCACACAAAGAACCAGCGTAAAAGCCGACGCTACCGCAATACATCCAAAAAATCTCTTCATTTTCTCAGCTCCTTAAAAGAATGCTCCAGCAGAAAACTGGAACTGAAAAGGCTTATCTCCAGCTTCTCTGTCAAGGACATACCCGATCTCTACTCGGATCGGTCCGAAAGGTGAATTCCATCGGACACCCGGGCCGATGTCCTCCCTAAATGATGAGGCATATTTCGCCGTTTCATCCCATGTATTTCCAGCATCGAAGAAAATTAGACCACGTATGCCATATTTTTCCATCAGCGGGAAGAGAAGTTCGGTATTAGTGACCAGATACTTTTCGCCTCCGGTTACCAGTCCGTAGTTATCTCGCGGTCCAACCTGGCCGTACATCCAACCGCGAAGTGTATCTATTCCACCAAGGAAAAACCGATCATAGATAGGAAACCCTGCAGAGTCTGTCGTCTCAAATCCGGTCGTTACCCTCTCATGTGCAACGAATTTCCAAAAAAGCGGATAATAGACTCCGTAATGGTACTCCTGCTTAAAAAGGTCATAGTCGCCGCCAAGCATTTTAGAGTCATACTCCACGCTCGCGCCGGTGTATGTGCCCTTGGTGGGCAGGAACGGATGGTCGGTTGTATTTCTTTCGAAAGAGGCTCCAAACCCACTCTTGACCTGATAATTGTCGAGGTTGGTGGTGAAGTTGGGGTCAAACGACGCAGCATAATCCAGGTTATCGATCTTTGCGCGCTCCCACCCATAATATACACTCAGCGCGCTGAACTGGCCAAAGGGATACCCGGCACGAATCTTGAATCCATAAGAGTCCTTGAAAAAATCCTGATACCCCCTGATCCAGTTATAAACATCAACACCGGCTGAAAACGGGGTCCCAAAAATCCAGGGCTCGGTATAACTCGCAATGTACCTTTGAGCATACTGGCCCACGTAGGCCTTCAAAGTAATATCCTCACCTTTTCCATTAAGGTTTTTCTGCTGTACCTGCCCGGTTGCAAAAAGACCATCCATGGAAGAGTAGCCCGCGCCGACGCTTATCGAACCGGTTTGCTTTTCTTTTACTTTTATATTTAGATCCATCACGTCTTTTTGCGCCGTATCGACAGGAACAATGTCCACCGTTTCAAAGTAGTCCAATTTTTTGAGCCGACTAGTGCTATCATTGATTTTGAGCGAGTTGAAAAGGTCTCCTTCATAGATCAGCAACTCGCGCCGAATGACATTGTCTCTGGTCTTTACATTACCCGTGACAAAGATTCTGCCAATCCGCACTTTCTCTTTCATTTCGATATTGAAAGCTACCTGGGCCGTATGTGTTTCAGTGTCGCGTTTGACTCGAGGCTCAACTTCAACCCGCGCGTAACCTTCGACCATGTAGGCTCCTTTTATCACTTCCATATCGTGGCGGAGTTTTTCACGGCTGAAATAGTTATTGGCTTTGAGCTCTAGTTTTTTCGATAACTTTTTTTCATAGTTTTCAAGCAAATCGCCGGTAAGCGTGACTTCCGTCAGCTTATACCTGTCGCCTTCCTCTACCGATATAGCGATATGGAACCCATCTTTTTCAAGACTGATCTCAGGCAAGCTCACCTTCGCATCCATATATCCTTCGTCGTGGTAATATGCGGTGATTCGATCAATATCGGTGTCAAGAATGTCTTTTTGGAGAATGCCCCTTTCGGTTATAAGTGAAAGGATGCTCTTGACTTTTGTTTGCATCACCCCACGCAGTTTTCGTGATGAGAGACGCTTGTTACCTGTAAACTCTATTGATTTTATGTAAACTTTATTCTTTTCATCGATAGTAAAGGTGACGATCGCTTTATGGGGATCTTTGGGAAATTCGATGTTAGAGGTAATTTCAGCGTTGAAATAGCCCTTTTGCTGGTAGAGCTTTAATATCTTCTGAACGTCGTCGCTGACCACATTGCGCTGTAAAATCGCATAAGATTTCGTAACGATAGCGGCAAGGATGTCTTTTTCCTTGATCTTTTTATTGCCCGTAACTTTGACTTCCTGAATGATCGGGTTTTCCTGCACAATAAATGTAAGGACCTTCCCGGCAGGAGAGTCGGAGACTTCGGCATCTACTTTCTCGAAAAAACCCATCTTGTAAATGGCGCGAATATCTTCGCTCACTTGTTCAGGCTTGAGCAATTCGCCTTTCTTGGTCTTGACCTCGCGTTTTATCGCATCGGCTTCGATGCGGTCATTTCCTCTGACTTTCACCTCCGCTATCAATGCCTTCGAGAGCACATGAACGCCGACCTGTTGGACGATTTTTCCAACGGCGGAAGCCAGGTTTTCGGCCCCTTTTTCTTCGGCGACAAGCACAACGGCGCTTTTGCGGCCGGACACGTCCACCAGTGAGGCGTCTATACTGATAGTATTGCCGATCTGGTTAAAGCTGCCAAACACAACATAATCGGCCCCAAGGCTGCTCCCGATCGATTTGGCCTGGGCCTCTGAACTCACCGGGCCGCCTGCCGCCTTTTGAACCTCCTGCGGGTCGATCACTTTCATGCCTTCGCGAGTGCCGAGCCGGCTGAAAACCTCATCAAGAGATTTTTGAGTTTTGACGACATCCTGCTGTCCATGCATCACAAAAGGTAAAATACCGACCTTGGGCTGTTCGCCTTGCGCCCATGCGGTCTGCAGTGCCAGAACAAAAAACACAAAAAGATATACTACTCCCCCCACCTTTTTCCTGCCCACCATCAGCTAAAACCCCTCCAAAATGCACATCCCGAGCAAACCCGAGCCTAAAGACACTCACCACCTTTTTGAGTTTAACAGCCTCTCCCGCTCACCTCTAATACCACCTTCTTGGCACTTGCCCAACACAATTTTTTCCAAGGTTCCAACCGGAATTCCTCAATCCCCCCCAAGTCCTCAATGAGTTTGAGTTTTGGGTTTTCGGTTAACTCAAGACTGCACAATTCCTCATCATATCGATGAGGTCGAACACACCTCAGGCCGGTCACGCTCTTCTATCAAATGAGAGTCTCTAAGGCGCAACACCCGATGCATCATGGATGCAAGCTCCTGGTTGTGCGTAACGATTACCATCGTCAGGCCGAGCGTCTCATTGAGCGAGACCAGAAGTTCATGAAGAGTGCGCCCCGTTCGGCTGTCGAGATTTCCGCTGGGCTCATCGGCCAAAAAGAGTCTCGGGCGAAGCAAAAGCGCCCTGGCCACTGCAACTCTTTGCTGCTCACCGCCGGACAACTCTCCCACTCTGTGCTTGAGCCGCGCAGACAAACCAAGCCTGTCGAGCAGTTCTACCGCACTGGATTTCGCCTCCGCCCTGGAAAGACCGGAGATCAAACCGGGCATCATGACATTTTCAAGCGCGTTGAATTCGGGCAGCAGGCAATGAAACTGAAACACAAACCCGATGTTGCGGTTCCGAAAATTGGCCAATTCCCGCTCGCCCCAAAGAAACACGTCTTCCCCGCCGTAGAGCACCTTCCCCCCGGTCGGTTTTTCGAGGGTGCCCAGTATGTTGAGCAGGGTGGATTTGCCGGCGCCCGAACTGCCAACTATAGCGACCCTCTCCCCCCTTCGGATGACAAGATCGAGGTCTTTAAAAAGCTCGATCGAATCGGCTCCATTTCCGAATATCATTGTGAGTCCCAGGGTTTGGACTTCTATGCTGCTTCTGAGATCATTCATATCTTAACGCTTCCGCCGGGTCGAGCCTTGCGGCCTTGCGCGAGGGGTAAAGAGTCGCCAGCAGGCTGATGCAGATTGCCGCAAAAGCAATAGCGGCCAGATCGAGAGATTCCATTTTGACCGGGAGCTTGGAAATATGATAGACGTCGCTTGGCAGGTCGATGAATTTGTACCGTTTGAGCAAATTGCACAAAAAGCAACCTCCCAGAACACCCAGACCAGTCCCGCAGATACCTATGAGGAACCCCTCAAGGACGAAAATCTTCCTTATGCTTGCGGTGGTGGCCCCCATGGCCTTTAGAATCGCTATGTCGCGGCCCTTCTCCATGACCAGCATGGTCAGCGAACTTACGATATTGAAGGCGGCCACGAGGATAATCAGCGTGAGGATTACAAACATCACCACCTTTTCCAGCTTGAGGGCTGAAAAGAAGTTGCTGTTCATCCTGATCCAATCGTTGACATAATAAGGCCCAAGGCTCTTTTTCATGGCTTCGGCAATCTCGCCCGCTTTATAGATGTCCTGGACCCTGACCTCGATTCCGGTGACCGAGTCGCCGATCCCAAGGAACTGCTGGGCGACCGCAAGGTCAACATAGGCCAGCGTATTATCGTACTCGTACATCCCGGACTGAATTAATCCCACCACCTCGAACAGCCCGCTTTTCGGCGCCTGGCCAATCGGTGTCAATCGGCCCAGCGGGGAGATAATCGTCAGATAATCCCCAACCCTGACCGCGAGATTATTAGCCAGCTCGACGCCAAGGATTATCCCCGGATAAGATCGGCTCGAAGTCTGGTGTGAAGACTGGACCAGGTCGGCGAGTTCACCCCTGATGAGGTTTTCCTGGAGTCTCAAAACCTTGGACGCCGAAAGAGGGTCGATCCCTCGCAAAACAGCCCCCGCGCTCCTGCCCGAAGTCATCATGACGGGCGCATATATGAACGGGGTTGCCCCCACCACACCCTTTTCCTTTTCGATTTGCCCCATCACTTCCCTGTAATTGGCAATCGAACCGGAGTAGCTGGTGATATTTATATGAGAGGTTACGCCCAGAATACGGCCGCGGAGGTCTTCCTGAAACCCGTTCATTACCGCCAGCACTACGATCAGGGCTGTCACGCCCACCGCCACCCCGGCGATCGAAATAAAAGTTACCAGGGATATGAACGTCTGCCTTCGTTTGGCCAACAGGTACCGTATGCTTATAAAATATTCGAAGCCCATGCTCTCTCTTACTGGCTCTTCTTTTCCGGTCTCATATGAGGAAAAAGAATAACATCGCGTATAGAGGGTGAATCCGTAAACAGCATAATCAGCCGGTCAATTCCGATTCCCTCCCCGGCTGCCGGCGGCATCCCGTATTCGAGGGCCCTGATATAGTCGTCATCCATCTGGTGAGCTTCCTCGTCGCCGGCCTGGAAAGCGGCGATCTGCCCCTCGAACCTCTTGCGCTGGTCCCTTGGATCGTTTAGCTCGGAGAACGCATTTGCCATCTCACGGGCCGCGATAAACAATTCGAAACGGTCGACGAATTCGGGGTCCGCCTCCGTTTTTCTGGAAAGAGGCGACACTTCGAGCGGATAGCGGTAGATGAAGGTGGGCTGGATCAGCCTTGGCTCAACCACCAGGTCGAAGACCTTGGTGAGCAGCTTACCGTGGCCCTCAAAACGTTCAATACCTATACCCAAAGACTTTGCGTAAACAACCGCTGCATCGAAGTTTTCAACGACCTCCTGCGGCACGTTCCCGATGCCGGTAAGCGATTCGAGGAAGCTGTAGCGCGCCCATGGCGGCGAGAGGTCGATAACGCTGCCCTGGTATTCGAGGACCATTTTCCCGTCGTTTGCTTCCAGGGCTATCTGGCGGAAAAGCTCTTCGGTGAGCACCATGAGATCTTCATAAGTAGCATACGCCTGGTAGAACTCGAGCATTGTAAATTCGGGATTGTGCTGGGTGGAAACCCCTTCATTGCGGAAGGTGCGGTTCAGCTCAAACACCCGTTCGAAGCCCCCGACCAGGAGCCTTTTGAGATACAGCTCCGGCGCTATCCGAAGATAGAGGTCCATGTTCAGTGCATTGTGATGTGTCTTGAAGGGCTTTGCCGTAGCCCCTCCCGCAATGGGGTGCATCATGGGAGTTTCCACTTCGAGAAATCGGCGCTCGGTAAAAAACCGCCTGATGCCCGATATTATCTGAGCTCTTTTCCGGAAAGTCTCTCTCACCTGCTCGTTTACTATCAGGTCTACGTATCGCTGCCGGTAGCGAAGCTCGATGTCTTTGAGGCCGTGAAATTTTTCGGGCAGCGGCCGCAGGTTTTTCGTCAGCAGCACCAGATCATCTACCAGAACAGTCAACTCGTCCGTTTTGGTCCTGAACAAAGGCCCGCTAACACGGATTATGTCCCCGATATCGAGTTTTTTGGCAAGCGAGTAGCTCTCTTCTCCGATCCGGTTCTGCTGCAAATAAATCTGAATCTTTGCTTCAGCATCGGCGATATGCATGAAAGTGGATTTACCGAATGAACGAACGGAAAGGACTCGGCCTGCAACAGTATAGGCGGTTTGATCCGATTCCGGCTCTTCGGCTGTCTTCCCGCCGGCGCCTGCCAAAAGGTCCTTTATCCTGTCGGGAACCGAAAAAGCGTTTGGATAGAGCGCAATATTGCGCCCTTCCAATTCGGCGGCCTTTTCCAACCGCTCCCGTACTACGATATTCAAATCTTCCATATACCGAAAACCTTCCCTTACGGATGCCGGATTCCGGGCGGAGCCGGAGAAAGGAATGACCGGATTACCTCAGTCCTCAGTCCTGTCAGGCCCCCGCCGGTCAGAAAACGTGAAACGGTAGATGATTTGGCCTGCCGCGTCAAGGGCCTTGTCTTTTTGCGTGTCTTTGCGGGCTGTTGGCTATCGGGCAAAAATGGCAGGCGCGTCACGGCCTGCCGCTTCGCTTCGATTCCCCTTTTTCGGCCCTTCCCTTCACAATCCTGGAAATGGAAAACGCCACTATCAGAAGCCCCAATATCATGGGAACCCAGTCAGGTGGAGGTGAAATCAACCTGTATATCCCGTATCCAAGAATCAGGGCGCCTCCAACCAGGCTGAACCATTGCGTTGATCGATTCATGATTCTACCTCTCCTGTCACCACATGGAAACCCATGCCGCAGTCCCACTTGCACAGCACATCTCCGGAATTTGCATCAAACAACATATCACTTGCAAGTTGCCTTGGGAAACCGAGTTTTGTAAAAAATTGTTCGAGTTCAGTCGGGGGAATTTTTCTTTCCGCCACCGAAGGTTTGATCGGCGAATCCGGCCGGCGGTCCCACTGCCCCTGCCCTGCTTTGGAATCGTTTGTCTCCGGCATGGTGCGCGCGGTAAGAGTTCAGACAGAAATCAAAACTGCGAAAGATTATTGACATCCGTGGCAATAAATCACTATTAAGAGGGGTGCGCGCCTGTAGCTCAGTTGGATAGAGCAACGGACTTCTAATCCGTAGGTCACAGGTTCGAATCCTGTCAGGCGTATATTAAAATCAAGGGGTTATGGAGGTATGCCATAACCCCTTTTGTTTATGGACCTATTTTGTCCCGCTCCTGTCCCGTTTTTTGACCAGCGGAGAGAAGAATTAGTCCGCTATCCCCGCCTTTGCGTTTCAGGCGAACTTGCCGCTATTGATCCGCTCCCCGCCAACATAGTCCCCTGCACAACAGGAGCTATGCCCGGACAAACGACCGTAGAATCCACGATCTCGACCTGACTCATGGTTTGATACGGACCGATGGGGTTTGCGACCGCTTCTCGGAAGGAACAGCAGTGCATTGATGCGATTTGTCCGGCACGATCCCCGGTGGTGTGGATTCCAGTCCGCGACACAAAGGCTTGGTAAGCCTATCTTCCGGCCACTGCCAGCGCTCCCGAACGTAATGCTTTTCTCATCAATAGCTCCCCCGTTTTTTGAATCCCAAGCCGTAACCAATTTAACGTTTACAAATCCGGTGGCTTGGGAAAACTCCTGTTTTAAACCTGAACTGAAATGTTGTATTCTACCTAAGTTGCCAGCGAGTAAAAAAGCGAGTAAAAACAACGGGCAAAGTTGGACACTTTGTTCTAAATTGTCCAGTTATCGGGACAACCCGATATAACAATGACCTTACGGAGTACATTGCATGGCCGAACTTTCGCAAAAAGATCGGGACAAGATCATTGATGCCCTCGATCGTGTCGGAGCCACAAAACCGTGTCCGCGCTGCGGCAATGGGTCTTTTTCCTTAGTAGGCGGTTATCTGAATCACTTCATCCAAGAGAGCCTAGCAGGTTGCTGAAAAAATCACTAATACAAGTGCAATTTTGTCGAGTTTGATGTAGTATC
>OMOE01000100.1:0-25588 GCA_900290365.1 Syntrophobacter sp. SbD1
GCCGTGGCGATGGTGATCCCGCGTTCGCGCTCCTCGGGAGCCTTGTCGATCTGATCAAACGGGATAAACGTGGCCCTGCCCTTCTTTGCAAGCTGCTTGGTGATCGCTGCGGTAAGGGTTGTCTTGCCATGGTCAATGTGACCAATCGTCCCGACGTTCACATGTGGCTTTGTCCGCTCGAACTTCTTCTTAGCCATTGCCCTTTCTCCTGAAAGATTCCGATATTATTAGGCAAAAATGTTTAACAGGCTACGTTTTCAAGGGTCCCAGATAGTACCGGCTCAACCGCTCGAACTTGAAAAAAATACTCATGGAGCCCACGATCGGGATCGAACCGATGAACCTCTTCCTTACCAAGGAAGTGCTCTACCAACTGAGCTACGTGGGCTTTCGAGATTGCAGCCAGACAAGAAGATTGCTGAAGGTCCATAGCGAGAAGGGAACAGGGGTTCATCTGGAGCTGATCGACGCCCCGGCCGGAATACTCCCGGCTTCCCAGACTCAACGTATGTAGTACCAACGACAATGACTCGCTTACGGCTGCCACTATCTCCTACATTTCATATGTGGTGGTGAGGGGAGGATTCGAACCTCCGAAGGCTACGCCGGCAGATTTACAGTCTGCTCCCTTTGGCCGCTCGGGAACCTCACCTGGAAAAAGCCCGCTTCCAGGCCGTGAATCCAAGTAAGCTTTTCTAGATAGCATGTACGAAAATGAAAAGCAACCCCTTGTTTTCAAAAAATCGAAGCGAAAGAGCGAAAGGTTAAATATCACATCCCGGACCGGGAGTGAAGTGTGAAAAGTATGCAGATTCTCCTGTGACCGGGCGTTGAAAAAAGAACCCGGGTTCGAAGTGCTCGACTGTCTGGTCCGCTATTGCCCCGCTTTTACCCTGGCTATCCCCTGGTCTATCAATGAGGCGGAGGGGTAGTCACCGGGCGCCTTGGACGCAAGCTGGTACATCTCGGCGGCCTTATCCAATTCTTTTTTACTTTCTAAAATTCTGGCCAGGTTCCAGTTGGCCTCACGCTCGAACTCCGGCAAACCGAGTTGTTTAAGACTCGTCCATACCCTGACGGCCTCATCGGCTTTCCCGTCCGCCTCGTAAGTGTAACCAAGCTGATACATGATCAGAGGCTTTAGACTGGCAGGGGCAAGGCGGAGGGCTTCTTCACCGGTTTTTGCGGAATCCGCGTAGCGCTTCGTCTCGAAAAAAGCCTTCGAAAGCTCTATCCTGGCGTCCAGTGCCGGCGCCGTATCTTTGTGTTCGGAAACAAACTTCTCCAGCTCCGGTATAAGCTTCTCCCAATCAGCGGAACTCCCCTGTCCTTGCGCGGGCACACTTGACACAAGCAGCCCATACTCGGACCGGGCGCTCGCCTCCTTCGAACGATCGTGGGCACTGTATCCCCACACCCCTACGACCGTAAACAGGATAGCGGCCCCTGCGCTAATGACCAGAGCGTAATTCTTATCGGCCCACTTCCTGGCTTTCTCGAAACCGGTTTCCTGCGGCTGCACCAGCTTTTGCACTTTCTTGATCGGCTTTATCTTTTTTGCGCCCAAATGCTGCTCCTCTCTGCAAATAGGAAGAAGCAAGCAGCAGGGAGCAGGCGGGCGGTTTTCTCCCCGCTCCCCGCCGCTCGCTTCCCCAATTATTCAATATTTTGCACCTGCTCCTTGAGCTTTCCGATCTCCGCCTTCATCCGGACCACCGCCTGCACGGTATCGAGGTCCGTGGTTTTCGAACCGATCGTGCTCGCTTCGCGGTGAAGTTCCTGGATAAGAAAATCGAGCCTTCGCCCGTCGGCCGGCTTCTCACCGGACAAAATGGACAGGAGCTGTTCGATGTGGCTTCCAAGCCGGACGATCTCCTCGTTAATGTCCGAGCGGTCGACAAGAAATGCTATCTCCTGCATGAGCCTGTTCTCGTCGAGTTCGGCGCCTCCGAGCAGTTGCTTCATCCGCTCCTGCAGCCTGGTCTTGTATTCTTCGATCACGGCCCCACGGCGGCCTGTCACCACACCAAGATCATCTCTTAGCGCCGAAATCCTTTCCATTAAATCCCGGAGCAGCGATTCGCCCTCAACTGCCCGCATCCGGAGCACCTGATCCAGCGCCTCGGACATTGCCGATGATATGATTCCCCTGATAGCTTCGGGATCTATAACTGCCTCAGTGGTCTGATAGATATGCGGGATCCTCAACAGATGATCGAGCAGAGGTTGCTGCGAAGGCACGATCTGGCGCTGAATCTCCTGGAGCTGCGACCAGTAGTATCTCGCGAGCTCCGGGCTGATATGAGGCGCCTTTTGCGTGATATCGGTACTGTCTATCTGAACCGATGTATCGATCCTGCCTCTGCGCATTCTATTGGCGATCAGCTTCCTGCAAAGATCCTCGAACTCAAAGAAGTTTTTCGGCATGCGAACGGAAATGTCGAGCTGTTTGGCATTAAGAGCCCGTATTTCAACGCTGACCGTATAGCCCGCACCTTCCTTACGGCTCCGTCCAAAGCCGGTCATACTCAATATCAAGATGAACTCCTCTAAAGATTCGTAATTCGTAATTGCTCTATAAGAGCGCGCATCCCGGAAACCGAAATCTGGCCGGGCGCCGTCGCGGACTGGCCCTCGAACTGCGCATATGTCCAGGGACTGCCCAGAAATATGCTCACAAGCCTGGTCCACTTGCCTGCCGGCCCCATGCAAAACGCGATCAGGTCGATGCCGAACTCTTTTTCGGCCAAAGGAATCAGCTCCAGCACCCTGAGGTTATCTTCGCCCGACTGCGCAAAGGTCACCATTTTCAAGGCATCGGCCCCGGTCTTTTGCAAGATTTCCAGCTTTTGATGCAAAATTTTCCTGGAGGGGGTCCCGGAAGGACTGTGCCACGAAACCAGCACCTTGGCTCCGGCCTGCCGAAAGCGGTCAATATAGTCCATATCCGCGTCGTGTTCGAGATCTATCCATTCTGCGCCGGATTTGGCAGCTTCCTCGAGCAAGCTCAAACGGAGGTCCTCCCGGCCGTCAAAGTCGCCCATTTCCCGAACCGGCCTGTTTGTGGCTATTATCGGCAGCCGGGGCCTCACCCGCAAAGCGGTTAAAAAAGATTCCATCTCCCCGGCCGGACATCGAGTGGCGAATTTGTCCATTCGCCACTCCACAAGATCGGCCTCAGCGTGGTTGAGCCATCCCGGGAATTCTTGAGAGGAGCATTCGACGAGACACCCGCAGACATAGCACTTCAGGCTTTTGGCTTTTTCCTTTTGCCTTTTGCCATCACCCCCGCTCATGCCCGCCTCCGGAATAATCGCGGCCCATTCGCATCTTTTCCTTCTCGATCCGAAAAGGCCGGGTGGGATCGCTTTTCGGATAAGAGCCGAGAATCTTATAAAAGGTCACGTTTTTTGCCAGGCTGTCCAAAGCCGCCCGGACGTTGTCATCCTCCCGGTGGCCTTCTATATCCGCATAAAACAAATACTGCCACGAAAAAAACTTGTTCGGGCGCGATTCGATACGGGTAATATTGGTTGACGAAAGGGCGCCAAGGGCGGCGAGCAATGATCCGGGTCTGTCGGATACCGCAAATAGCAGCGATGTCTTGTCGTCTCCGGTCGGCTGATTGGAGCAGTTTCCAAGCGCCAGGAAACGGGCAGTGTTTCCTGGCACGTCTTCGATCCGCTCGGCAAGGATCCTCAGTCCGTAACGCTGGGCCGCATAGAGATTGCAAATTGCCGCTCCGTTCGGGTCTTCCTTTGCGGACAGGGCCGCCCGCGCCGTGGAAGAGCACTCGGAGTGTTCCGCCTGGCCGGCATTTTCAAGCAGCCATCTTCGGCACTGTTCAATGGCATGCGGCGGGCCGTAGACACGCTTTATGTCTCTCGGGTCCCGAACGTTTCCGCAAAGATAATGCGCGATCTCCAGGTAACATTCGCTGATTACCCGCACCTCGCGTTCGTACAGGAGATCCAGGCTGTGGCCGGCCCCACCATGAAGCGAGGTCTCGATCGGGATCACCGCCAGGTGCGCCTTGCCTTTTAGAAAGCTGTCGAATACCTCCTCCAAAGACCCACAGGGCATATAAGAGGCTGAATGGCCAAATAGCGATATCGACGCGAGGTGGGAAGGCGTCCACTCAGGACCGGGGAACGCAACCTGTAGCCTGTACTGGATGAGCCGCGAAGCGGCAAATATTTCGCGGTAGATGGAACGCAGCGATTCTTCCGACAATGGGCCCTGATTCAATTTCGACAGCCGCCTGGAAATAATCTGTTCGCGTTCCGGGTGAAACAGCGGCAACCCCCCGGATGCTTTTATCCGGCCTACTTCAATGGCAAGCTCCATCCGCCTGTTGAGAAGCCCGAGCAGCTCCGAGTCTATGCCGTCGATTTCCTCCCTTATGTTATCGAGATTTTCATCCACTTTTGTTCAACCTGAGAGTTTTGAGTTTTGAGTTTTGAGTTCTTTTCTCCGCGCCCCTCCTAACCGCCGATCGAAAACATAGGCCGGGAGATGCACTTCCGGAAAACCGGGTTGCTCAGTTGGTGTTTCTCCGGTTTTTTGTTTATGGCCACGAGCATTTCGGCGGCAATCTCTTCGTTTGAGGCGCCTTGTCGCAATAACCCCCGCAGATCGATTTCATCACTTGAGAAGAGGCAGGTCCTCAGTTTTCCATCCGCTGTTACCCTAAGCCGGTTGCAGCTAGGACAAAAATGGTCTGAGACCGGGCTTATTATTCCGATTTTCCCCGGAGCACCCTTGAACCTGTAATGGAGGGCCGGACCGTTGCTCTCGCCCGCGCCGGATGGCTCAAGAGGCCCAACACGGCTCAACCGCTCAAGGATTTCAGAGGCCGGTATAAAAAGTGCCTCATGGTCGAGCTGCCGGAAAGGCATAAACTCGATGAAGCGGACATCAAACGGGAAACGAAATGTCAGACGCGCCAAATCTTCGATCTCGTCGTCATTAACCCCGCACATGATTACAGCATTCAATTTGACGGGTGAAAAGCCCGCCCGATGAGCGGCCATAATTCCAGCCCACACCCGGCTGAAAAGATCCTGCCTCGTGATTGCCGCAAACCTCTCAGGTTTCAAAGTATCAAGGCTGACATTAATTCGCCTGATACCCGCCGCGAGAAGCCCTTCGGCGAACTCCGAAAGCAGAACGCCGTTTGTGGTAAGACTCAGGCTCCTCAAGCCCTGCACCTTCGAGATGCTCTCGCACAAACTGAGTGCGTCCTTTCTGACCAGGGGCTCTCCGCCAGTGATCCGTACCTTTGATATCCCCATCGAGATCGCGATGCCCGCAAGCCTTACGATTTCTTCGTAGCTCAGAATTTCCGAGTGGTCAAATTTTGGGACTCCGCTCGCCGGCATGCAGTAGGAGCAGCGAAGATTGCACCTGTCAGTAATCGACAATCTTAGATAATCGATCTTTCTGTGGAAAGAATCGGTAGGCGGAGCGGGCATTCAAATTTTCCTGTCTGCATTGATGTTTTTTAACTTTTCGAAGCCGGTTATTTCATAACATGGCCGGATAAGCTTTTATAAAACATAATAAAGGGAAATAAAACACTCTTGACTTTGACTTTTCACTGTGATTTATGACTGACCAGTCCGTATCAAGAAAAGGGGCCGACTTTGTCGCTAAAGTATCCAGACCAGCAGAATCTGAGCGCAATTGTGAAGAAAATGGCACTGGCCGGGAACAGGCAGGCGTTATTCGATGCAATTGACCGGGAGATGGCAGGTTCATCTCCTGAAACGCTCACCGAAGAATTTTCGCGCTGGTTGCTCCAAATGCGTGGGACTTTGCGGACCGGGCCTCTTCATGACAAGATCAGCCTTTCGGTTCTGATCGAAGCCCTAGAGGAGGTCGCCCAAAAAAAAGGCATACCTGCCTCTCGCTTCTACCCGAGCCTGCTGGAGAAAATTCTGATCGAAGAGCCTGCTCCGCTCCTGCCCAAGCCCGGCGCCAAAGAGAGGATCCTCGAGGCTGCCCTGGAGGTTTTTTCTCTTAAAGGTTTTCATCCGGCTACGATGGACGAGATAGCTGAGAAGGCCGGCGTTGGCAAAGGGACCCTTTATCGCTATTTTGAAACCAAGGAAAAGCTCTTTGCCGAACTGGTGCGCCTAAGGCTCGATGAACTCGGGAAGAAGGCCGGTTGCGAAATAGACAACCAGGATGACGTGCTCACGATGATTTCCAAGTACATCCGGAACTATTTCGAATTCTTCGACCGAAACCAGCAACTCTACAAGCTGATCATCCAGGAACAGCTCGATCTGAGTGAACATTCCTCGGGGGAGTACTTCAGAAGGGTCATGAAGTCCATTCCGAATCTCAAAAGGAAAGTCTACGAAGGCACGCAACAGGGGATCCTCAAAGATGTGGACTTTCAGACCGTCTTCTACGGGACCATGGGCTTTGCACACGGAGTAATACAAAAGTGGCTTGCCCGGGACTGTTCCTACCCGCTCGTAGAGGAGCTTCCGCGAGTACTGGAGGTTTTATTTCATGGATTTGTCAAAGACGACAAAAGAATTCAACGCAAAAACTGACTTGACCAGGAGGGTTTAAATGAGCATCACAACGGAAGAGACCAAAATTATTGACATTATCGCAAACCAGCTCGGGGTTGATAGAGATATGGTGACCTCGCGCGCAAATATAGTTGACGACCTGGGGGCTGATTCCCTTGACGTTGTGGAACTGGTAATGGCGCTCGAGGAAGCCTTCGATACGGAAATACCCGATGAAGATGCCGAAAAGATTCGCACGGTTCAGGATATTTTCGATTATTTAAAAACTAAGGCTGCAGCCTGAGACAGTAGCGGGGAGCGGGAAGAAACACTTTCTTTCCGCTCCCCGCTTCCTGCTCCTTCCTGCTTCCCGCTTCAGGATTTTAATTGAGTGACTTCCAGGTTCTTGCCTCTGTCGAGCGGGTGGTTTCTCAAAGCCGCTCGGTAATATTTCATCCAGACCGTATAGGCCCCGCAATATTGAAATGGGCAGATACACTCCGTCCATCTCCGTCATGGGAACATCCCTGCCATTTCTTTGACGATACGCAGGAAAGCGTTCGCTGGATTTTTACCCTCGACGTTTTAAACCACTGTTTCTGGCCCGACCCGGGCGAACCGGTCTGGACAGTCATCTACAAAGACAAACCTCACTCCGGGTACTGGGGTCTTGCTGCAAGTCTAAAACGGGCACTGGAGCAGGGCTTCCCTATAACAGATCCTCATTTCCTCTCCACTGTGGGCTCATCGGAGCTTGACAAAATTTTTTCCGGCCTTGGCACGATCCCGATGTTTGAAGAAAGGCTGAAAAACCTCCGGGAGGCGGGCCGGATTATACTCTCGGAACTGGGGGGAGACATAATGTCCCTGTTCGATGCCGCGTCGGGCAGCGCCCTCCGTCTGGTGAAGGCGATTGTCTCTCATTTTCCGAGCTTTCGCGATGAGGCCAGGTACGGAACTCAAAGAGTTTACTTCTGGAAAAGAGCACAGATTTTTGCCTCTGACGTTTTCACGGCGTTTCAAGGCGGCAAATGGGGGAAGTTCCACGACAACGACAGGCTCACCGCATTCGCCGACTACAAGCTTCCCCAGGTGCTCAGGGAACTTGGCGTTATTTCATATAGTGCGCAGCTTGAAGCCAGGGTTGACTCAATACAATTTCTTCAACCGGGCTCCGAAGAGGAAGTCGAAATCCGGGCAATGACCGTATGGGCGGTCGAGGAACTTAGAAAGGGGTTCGAAGATTTAGGACGCAAACTTACGAGTCCCCGAATCGATAACTGGCTCTGGCAGTTGGGCCAGGAGGGCGCCTTCCGCAAACGCCCGTACCACCGATGCCGGACGATTTTTTACTGATTGAATTACAAAATCGAATTCCGCTCGTAGCGCCGCCTTCCATGTCGAAGGTGATTGGTGCACAAAGACATTTTTACGTGATACGAACAAAGCCGCCGTGGAAGCCTGCGCTACCGCCGGGACAGTTTCACATTGATTAAAATCCTCTTGTAAATTCCCGAATAAAGTGTGATTAAATAAATTTAGCGTCAAAACCGCTCCGTTCCTGCCGCTGGCAATAACTCAAGGGCGTGGGAAGGTCTATCTTTTGCATGGCTAATCCGATCCAGTGCGTAGACGAGAGCACTCAATCTTATGAACCTGGGATTCGGGAGGAAACAATATGAAAGAGAGCAAACGTAGAATTGCCATTTGCTCCCTGTGTCTGCTTGTGTCACTTTCTGCCCCTGCATTCGCACAGCAAAAATTGCAAACCCAACCGGAACAGTCTTTGTCAAAGACTGAGATCAAGGCTCGCGCGGCGGAGACCAGGCGGGCGCAATTGAACCAGGACCTATTTGCGGCTATTGACGCGCAGGTAGCCGGGACTGTTCTCAAAAAGCTCGCCTCGGGCGCTGATGTCAACGCCAGGGACCGTGAAGGAATGACCCCGCTGATGCACGCCGCCCTTTCCGGAAACCCGGATTTGACCCAATTGCTTCTTCGCAAGGGCGCTGCTGTAAATCCGTACGACGGTTTCGGAGTGACAGCACTCATGCAAGCGGCTTGGGCCGGCCATGCGCAGGTGGTTGAGATACTGCTTGCCCAGGGTGCGGACCCCAATTTCCAGACCGTCCTGGAATTCCCCAGGCTCAAGAAAGCGGGAGCCACCGCTCTGATGGGAGCCAGCATGAACGGTAACCTTGAAGTGGTAAAACTCCTTCTTGACGGCAATATTCGAGTAAATCAGCAGGATGCTGAAGGTCAGACCGCCCTTATTCACGCTTCCCAGGGTGGGTACGCGCAGATCGCCGGCCTTTTGATTTCCAAAGGCGCTGCAACGGAAATACAGGACGAGTTCGGCAGAACGGCGCTTACGGTTGCGACGATCTACGGCCAGTATGATGTGGTTTGCGTTCTGGTCTCAGCCGGCGCAAACGTGCACACCAAAGACTTCAACAATATGAAGCCCATTGTTTACGCCTCCGCTCTTGATCGTGGCCAGATTTACAAGTACCTTGAGGCGGCGATGGCCAGGAAGCCTTAGGCGTCCAGGCCGGCAGGGATCGAGCCCCGCCCCCTGGGAGGTGAATCGAAAATGGACGTTTTCAAAGGCAAGGAGAGAAGGCGCGCCCAGCGATTCAAGGTTGAGTGGACCGGTACGCTTACGTGTCTTTTCCCGAACTACGAAGAAGATGTCGAGGTAATGGTGAGGGAAGTCTCGACAACCGGCGCGAGTCTGGAATTGAAGTCGCTCAAGGTCGGCCCCCATCATCTGGTGACCGGCAGCGAAACGAGCCGGTTTACTTTGAAAGTCGCCCTGCCCACCGGGGCCCTCTGGACACCGGTCAGAATAGTTTGGTACAGCACTGAGCAGGAGAGAGCCACATTTAAAGTGGGTGTGATGTTTCTGAAAACATCCGAGGAGCACCGGTCGGCAATCGAGAAGCTTCTGGCCGATGTTGCGCCCGGCACTTTCGTTCTCTGAGGAGCACAAACCGGGAATGTATCGCGCCAAAGATTTTCAGGCGATAATGATGGATCTTGACGGTACGCTTCTCGATACCCTTCAGGACCTCGCCGATTCAATGAACGACACTCTCAGAAGTTTCGGATTTCCCGTCCATCAATTGGAAAAGTACAAGTATTTTGTCGGCGACGGTATGACCAATCTCGTCATTCGATCCCTTCCGGATTCGGCGAAAACCGACGCTGGCCTGATATCGCGCTGTCTTGAAGTGATGCGTAAAAATTACGGGCGCAACTGGAATGTGAAAACCCGGCCCTACCCCGCAATCCCGCAGCTTCTTGACGCCCTGGCCGCCCGCGGCCTCAAAATGGCTATTCTTTCCAATAAGCCTCAAGACTTTACGCAGAAAGCGGTAGAAGGTCTTCTGCCGGCCTGGCGTTTCGACGCTGTGGTTGGAGAGAGGCCCCCTATCCCCAGAAAGCCCGACCCCTCTTCAGCTCTAGAAATCGCCAACCGGTTCGGAATCGAACCAGCCGGCTTCCTCTACCTCGGCGATACCTCCACCGACATGAAAACCGCAAATGCCGCCGGGATGTATGCGGTAGGCGCGCTTTGGGGATTTCGTCAGGCCGAAGAACTCGTCGAAAGCGGCGCCCAAAGGCTCATCGCCAAGCCCTCCGAACTGCTTGAACTGCTGTGACGTAGAACGGAAGCGGGAAGCGAGCAGCTCCCCGCCCTCCGCTCCTCCTTTACAAAATCTCCCATACAGTATCGGCAATACCGATCGAGTGGGTAGCTTCGAACAAGCGGACCGATTCTTCAAAAGAGTGCTCGCTGATTCGCTTCTTGTACACGGTCGGAAGCGCGTTAAACATTGGAGCGAACGGCTGGTTGGCCTTTTTGATATTTCCGCCGCTATTGTTGGTTTCCACAGCCCATTTGACGATTTCCAGCCAGAGTTCATCAGGGATGCCCCGGTAGGGGCGCTTGACGTACTCCTTGCTCTCCGTGGTTATACAATTGCCGCTCTGGGTCATCGCCATGCCGAAAGAGATATTCTGCCAAAGTGTCCCCACGTTGCCCTTCCGTATGCCATACTGAATAAATGAAGAAATCTTGTCAAGCGAAGTGCCGGTGATTCCGTGCTGCGCGATATCGACCGACCAGGGCTGGATTGCTTCCCATATAGCGCGGGTGAGGTCCAGTTGAATTCCCTCCTGAGAAGCACCGAAGTACGTGCCGTGAATGGAGCCGTTGTTGATGGCGAGAAGATCGGGACGTATTCCCCTCTTATCGAGTTCGCTGATAAACCACTTCGCCTCCTCGGGCTGTGTGAATCCTTCGGCGTTGCCGCTTTTGGCCCCGATTTCGCCAAGCTCGACCTCCAGGTTAAGGCCGGCCGCGATAATTGGTTTTGCCAGTTCCGAGGTCGCCTCCAGGTTGCTTTCATTTTCCATGTGGGAAGCATCTATGGCAAAGGAGGTAAATCCGGCCTCCATTTCTCGGGCCATCAGCGTTCTCACCGCTTCAACCTCTTCGGGCTTCTTTACCGTGATATGATCTCCATGGACTGCAAATGGCACATCCGTGTTTCCCAGCCGCTCATTTTCCTCGACAATGAATTCTGCAAAGCTTTGCGGGGTGAACTCGGTATAGCCAAGTTCGGATTTGGCTATTTCATACATAACGGGTGCCCTGCACGCCATCGAGGCAAGCACGATTCCTTCAACGGGCAGTCTGCACCGAATATTTGTCGCCATAATCATGCCGTTATGCTTCCTGGCCGCTTTTATCAGCGACTTTCCATTCACCAGGGGAACTATGCTGCCGGGGAATTTTTTTTTCACATTTTCAGGGCGCTTGTCCGCTCTTTTCATACTCATTTTTTCCTCCAGTGAGATAATGACCTCAATTCGGTTCGCTCAACCTTTACACGCCGACATTCATGTTTTATTCTTTTTCGGTAACTGTTCGAAAATCAAGTAATTTCACTCTGGAAATGTGGAAATTTACACAAACCTCTTCTCAACTTTATCGTAACAGGCCGAATCGCTTAACAAAGTAAGCTAGGCATCCAAACGTGAAAAAGGAAGGGACCAAAGCAACTTTGAAGTTTTAAGGGATTGATTTTCCCCGGATCGCAGGATCTATTGCCTGACCGGCCCGGCCGGCCGCGTTTTTGTGCTTGACGCGCGGAGGTTTCAGTATCAAAAAAGATGTTGATCTGGAATCCGAGAATATTTATTGTACGGCAATCGGTCCGAGACCATTTTTGAAACTGCATCACTACGGGGAAATAGGTTATGAGATTGAACAAGTTCGCGGGGCTATCGTTATTTATCATGTTTAGCCTCCTGTTTTGTTCCATTGTTCTTGCCGAAGAAGAAGAAAAAGAAGAAGTATTCGCGGCAACTGTTCAAAAATACGAGTATCGCATCCCGGACCTTACCGTGGTGGGATCTCCAAAGTGGTATAATATCAAACCGAAAGATACGCTGTTGGACATAGCGAGACGAAACGGCCTGGGCTTCAATTCGGTTGAACTTCTTTTTCCGAGAATGGATGCCTGGCTTCCGCCACAAGGCAAAAGGATTTTCGTTCCCACGTTCTGGGTGCTTCCACCCAGCCAGCATTACCAGCTTGTAATAAATATCCCCGAATTGAGGCTCTACTATTTCGATCAGCGCAGTTCGACCGTTCAGACCTATCCGATCGGAATAGGCGACGAGGGATGGGAAAGTCCGCTTGGGTCCTTTTTTATAAATGAAAAAAGGCCCAGTCCTGCCTGGTATGTTCCCGCTTCTCTCCAGGAAAAATATGGCATGGCCGTCATGCCGCCCGGTCCTGAAAACCCGCTGGGCGAATTCGTCATGAAGTTTTCGGCAGGCGCATACGGCGTGCACGGAACAGCGATGCCCTGGGGGGTCGGGCGGCTCGTAAGCCACGGCTGCATCCGATGTTATCCGGAACATATCCGTCTCCTCTATCCACAGGTGGCGCTTAAAACAAAGATCGAAATCATTTACGAACCGATCAAATTCGGCCGAAAAGACGGACGCATATTCGTGCAGGCCTATCCTGATGTCTATAAAAAGATTCCTGATTTTGCAAAATATGCATTCGATAAATTGGCGGCCTATCCCTTTGCAAAAGACGTGGATCAGAAGAAATTCATGGTGGCGATGAGTCTTCAAAACGGGGTCCCCACCGATGTGACCCGCAACGCCTACGACGAGGACGACTCGCTCAAGATGAGTGACATTACGCAATAACGGCTGAGGTCCTGTTCGATCTGCCCCCCCAAAGGCGGGCGACCAAGGAGTTCGCTTTCGACTTAAAAAAGGCATTATTCGATGTTTCGCACACCTTCAGTGTATATGGGCCAACACTTGGGTGAAATATTTCTTGATTTTGCAAAACAGGTGTCGTAGCATCTAGGGCGATTTCCTTTAGGGAGGTCGCATAGATGGTCTAATACACTGCAAAAAAGATCGATTGCGTCATTTTTGAACTTGAGAGGAGGTGGGACTGCAGCAGACATAATAAGGAGGATTTTGTGACTCACACGGTTTTTAATCTAATCGGTTTTAAGGAGGAAAGAGCATGAAGAGAATAGTGGCAGTATTGTTTGTTGTAGCATTGGCTTTCACGATGATCTCCGGTTGCGCCTGCAATGATGATTGCAAAAAATGCACGGAACTTTGCCAGTCAGCTCTGGATAAGGCTCAATCAATCGAGCAGTCATGTACAGCCAGCGCCAGAGCAGCCGAAGCTGCCGCAATGAGAGCTGAGAACGCCGCTCGCAGAGCAGAAGCAGCCGCTGACAAATGTGAAGCGATGTTCAAGAGACACCTGAAGAAGTAATTACCGCATTATTATCGGAATTAAAGGCCGGTGGAGTTCTACACCGGCCCTTTTTTTTCTTATCGCTCCATATCCGGCGCAGCTAATCTCTTCCTGAGTAGAAATTCATTCCACCCCGGCTTTATCAGGTCCTCTAGAACGCTAATATTTTCGAAGCCTGCAACACTGTAGAATTTCTGGGCACTAAGGTTGAAAGAGGATACCGTTGCCCACAGGTTTGCCGATTTATATCGGCCGCAAACCCAGTCGATTATCCGGCCCCCGGTTCCTTGTCCTCGAAAACCGTCGAAGAGGGCCATCAGTTCGATGAACGGCCCGAAAAGCCAGGGAGATCTCACCGACAAGACCCCTGCGATATTTCCCGATATCATTACGGCATAACGGTCGAGCGCCGGGTCTGATTGCACCAGATAGGCATCGAAGGACTCCGGATTGTATCCCATGGTCAGCCATGGGTCCATTGAACACAATATCATGCTTATCCCGCTCACATATTCGGCTCTGAGTGGCAAAAGAGATAAATGTTGCTCACCATCGGCAGTTGGTTTCATATGGTGAACACCATAACTTGAGGAGATGATGGTTGGATCAAACGCGTCTCCCTTTTTTAAAAGGGGGCGGCAGGGGGGGATTTTTCAGACTTATTTGTATTTTTTAACTTTTGCCTTTTAACTTTTGCCTTTTGCCTTGCCCAGGATAACTTGTTATCCGGGGCGCATGGGTCATCCCTTGAGTTGACCTGTCGCCCTGTCGAATTCCTCTTCCAGTGATTCTATTAGTTCCCTGACTGAAATGATTTGGTCTACCCGGTAGGCGTTTTGTCCCGCGAAAGCGAACCCGCCCTTTAGTTTCCCTTTCCTGGCGTTGGACAGGGCCATTGCGATACAGTAAGGGCTGTCAGTGCAGTTGCAGGATGAGATGCAGTGATAGGGGCATTTGAACGGTTTTTTGAGTCCCTTCTGAATGCTTTCGATAAAGTCGTTTCTTATGGCCCTGCCGGGAAGTCCGATCGGGCTGTTTATAATTATCAGGTCCTCTTCCTTGGCGTTTACATAGGCCTTCTTGAATTCGATATTGGCATCGCACTCGTGCGTCGCAACAAATCGGGTGCCCATCTGTACCCCTGCCGCACCGAGCTTGAGGAACTCGAGAATGTCGGCGCCGGTATAGATCCCTCCGGCTGCTATCACAGGGATTTTGATCCCGTTTTCCCGTTCAAAAAGGCTGACAGCCTCGACAACTTCAGGGATAATCTTTTCCAGCGAATATCTCGGATCGTCCAGTTGTTCAGCGCTGAAGCCGAGGTGGCCTCCAGCCAACGGACCTTCCACTACAAAGGCGTCCGGAAGCATGTTGTATCGCGTGAGCCACCTTTTGCAGATTATGCGAGCCGCCTTGGCCGAAGATATTATGGGAACCAGCTTGGTATTGACCCCTTCCTTCAGATACTTCGGAAGATCAAGCGGCAGCCCCGCCCCGGACAGTATTATGTCTATCCCCTCAGAGATCGAGGTTCTGACCATATCGGCGAAATTGGTCAGGGCCACCATAATGTTGACCCCAAGAACGCCTTTGCTGGCCTCTTTGGCTTTCCTGATCTCGTCGCGCAGCGTATTAATGCTTGATTCAAGATAGCCAAGGTCGTCATTGGGGCCGCAAACGCCTATCCCGGCAGCCGCGATTACCCCCACGCCTCCCTGGTTGGCTACAGCAGCCGCAAGACTCGAAAGAGACACCCCTATGCCCATGCCGCCCTGGATTATGGGAACCTTGGCGACCAAATCACCAATTATCAGTTTTGGAAAGGTCAAAAAAGACTCCAATTTTCTGCTCGGAATTTTGAAAGATTGAGAATAATCGCAAAAATATTCGTTTTAGGCAAGTCCAAACGCGAAGGGCGCGGAGAAAAGATCGCATGTAACGCCGAGACGCGGTGTGAACGGAGAAATGAAAGAAAGATTATGTGGCACGCGGAGACCCGAAGGGCGCGGAGAAAAGGGTTCACAGTTATCGCTCAATGGACTCTGTAAATTTTCATCTCCGCACCCTCGGCGCCTCTGCGTGCCGTATCATCTTCCTTCCTCCGCGCCTACGCGTGCCATATCATCTTCCTTTCTAAGCGCTCTCAGCGTTTCCAGGGAGTCTTTGAGTTTTAGAGTGGTTTTTTGTCCGACTCCTCTGATTTCTTTCAAATCTTCGACTTTTTCCCACCGTGATTCGCGCCTTCTTTTTATGATCGAGGCCGCGATTTCGGCTCGCATGTGGGGGATAAGAAGAAGCTCATCGAAAGATGCTGAATTCAGGTCGAGTTTGAGCCCGCAGGCGAGCAGGGCCGCGCCGGGCATTCGTCCGTACTTGACCAGAACTTCCTCGCCTTGACTAAGGACCTCAATGGATTGTCCGGAGATAAGCTTTAGTTGAGCAAGAGGAGGCGCAATTTTCCGCCCGCATCCCGCTTTAGCAGCCGCGCCGGCTACAGTGGCCGTTGCACCGCTGAGCAGGTAGATCCCGGGGTTCGAGACATCTCCTTTCACCTCTATCATGACCGGATCGGGCAGGCCGCGCTCGATGGGCGGCGGGCCCCGGCGCGAGCGAGCAGGCAAAACCATCAGCAGCATGGCGGACACAATCAGGATGGCGATGCGAATTTTCGTATAATCTTTTTCCATAACAGTCGCTATTTGGTTCTAATTTCGTTAAAAAGGCGTTAAGTTTGCTGCCCGAATTCAATCGAAAACAAACATTTACGGCGACAGGGCTGAGCGGCAACCCAGCCATGGAATAATAGAATGGGTAAGTTTAATTTAAAAGTCCTTTTGCTGCTTTCGAGCGGCCACATGGTAGTTGATACATTTCAGGGGGCACTCCCGGCGGTTCTCCCTTTCCTCAAGGACAACCTCAATCTCTCTCATACGCAATATGGGAGTCGCCTCGGGCCTGGTTGTCGGGTTCTTTATTGGAGCAGGAGGAATTGGCGTAACCCTTTTGGGCGTCATTGCCGATAATTACGGAGTCCCTGCTGCAATGAAGTGCATTGGTGTGCTCCCTGTCGCGGGACTTATGCTGACTATGCTCCTGCGCTATCCTGTCGCCGAACGGGTCAAAGAAGCATTCAGCGGCTAGTGCTAAATAATTAGTTTCCATCCGGAAACTCCGGATGTGACACTTACAGTTTCCAATGCGGAAAGGAGGCATTTTTCGTCATGGCAAGGAAATCGATGCTTTGCGCGGAGGCGTACCTGGGTACGCCGCACAAGCAAACCCGAAGATTGACGCCGCCAGGGCGGAAAAGGACCCTTTCCGGATGGAAACTAATTAGGAACCTGCCGTCCTGGAAGTTGAAAAATGATGCTCTTTATTAAGCTGTTGATCTTGCTCTGGCTCGTCAACTTCGCTCCGCCTTTGCTTATGGTGATATTGGAATCCAAATGCAACGCAACGCTTGATGGCGGGTACCTGCTGCCTGACGGCCGGCCGCTGTTCGGAAGGCATAAAACCATCCGGGGTATCCTGGCCGGGATGATCGCGGGCGGCTCCGTTGGCCTTCTTTTGGGTTTTCCGCTCTGGCTCAGCCTGGGCGCCGGGCTTATGAGCATGCTCGGAGACCTGTTTTCAAGCTTCATGAAGAGGCGCTTGAACTTTACCAGCGGCGAGGCTGTCCCCGGACTCGATCAAATCCCCGAGGGAATGCTGCCGTTCATATTGATCGCACCTCATTTTTCGCTCTCAATAGGATATGTCCTCATATTCGGCGTAATATTCGGTGTTGGCGCATACTTTGGATCGTTTTTCCTCAACACGGTGCTTCTTACCAAGCCCTATGAGTCGTACCCCAGGCGAATTCGACCCATTACCCGACTGCGAGAACTCATTTCGTGCAAGATAACCGCCAGTCCTTTTAGTCACATCCTCAATTTTGAAGATGCTATTTATTACCACCTGTTCATGAAATTCGTATTCAAGGCGCTTCACATCTACGAGCGGGGAAAACAGAATGCCCTGGCTATCGAAAAACGAGAAGTCTCTTTCCACTTCCGTGACCTTCCTGACGTGTTTGACGGCTATAGAATCTTGTTTCTTGCCGATCTTCATCTGGACGGCATCGATGGTCTGACTGAAAAAGCGGTTGAAATAATTCGTCAAACTCCAGCCGATATATGCATCCTTGGAGGCGACTTCAGGATGAAGACTTACGGACCGTTTTCTGCCGCGCTTGGCCAGTTGCGCCTCCTGCTCCCGGAGATTCACGTAATGGATGGTATTTTGGGGGTGCTTGGCAACCACGACTGTCCTGAAATCCTTGCTTCGTTGAAGGAGTTGGGGGTTGCATTTCTTGTAAACGACTCCCTCGCAATCGAGCGCGAGGGCAAGTGTATGTGGATTGTGGGGACCGACGACTGTCACTACTTCAGGGCCCAGGACCTTGAAAGCGCTTTTGGCAAATTGCCCCTCCAATGTTTCTCCGTCCTGGTCTCTCACTCGAATGAAATATACAGGGAGGCGCTAAGTTACAGGCCGAACCTTTTTCTGTGCGGTCATACTCATGCCGGACAGATATCGATTCCTCCATTTGGTCCCGTATTCACCCACAGTAAAGCCCCCAGACGATTTTGTCAGGGGAAATGGGATTATGAAGGCATGCGTGGTTATACGAGTGCCGGAGTGGGGGTTTCGGGCGTGCCGGTTAGATTCAACTGCAAAGGAGAGGTGACTCTAATCACCCTGAGAAGGGAACAGGCTTGAATCCAATCCTGTAAAATCCACCCTGAATCCAGTTAATTTTTGCATCTGTTAAAAATCGAAGTTTTTATTTTGAACACTCATGTCCAAAAAATTAGCACGGGAAAACTCTGCATGTCTCAAGTAAACGAGGAACAGAGCTTGAGCGCCGCTTCGGCATAGGTTATCATAAAGGACCGCAATCGATGGGAATTCTGAAGCATGAACCGCCCGTACCGCATCTGATCGGCAGGTTTTTGCTCTCCAAAAGGAATTTCAGCGACCGAAGAGATAAAATTGTTGACAAATCAGGCTTAGCAATTGTTTAAAAATTAACTCCATGTTAAAACCGTCACCGAACGTGGCATAATGCGGCATCAGTGAAAAATCTGCGATGCCGCACTTCATACTGGACCTCAGATTGCCAGCGAATCAGTGTTGGCATTGGAAGTAGATGACCGGCAGGGGACGATCACGCCATGATTTCCTCATAGTGAAACTGAATCCAAAGGGATTCAGATCGGGGGTTGAAGCCAGCCCTTGTTTATGTGGGGAATTCGAGCAGCGCGATCATAATCTGGTTGATAGGAGTTGCTCAGGAAGTGAATCAAATGAATGAAAACAGTCAAGCAAAATCCTTAACGGGCGCCGTTATGGTTGTGGGAGGGGGCATAGCGGGCACTCAGGCCGCCCTCGACCTCGCCGAATCGGGTTTCTTCGTCTACGTCGTCGAGAGTTCTCCCACAATCGGCGGGGTCATGGCGCAGTTGGACAAAACTTTTCCCACTAACGACTGCTCCATGTGCATTCTTTCTCCAAAGCTCGTCGAATGCGGGCGCCACCTCAATATCAAACTGCTCACCATGTCTGATGTCGAAAAAGTGGAAGGTGAGGCCGGCAGTTTTACGGTAACGGTCCGGGAACGGCCGCGCTATGTGGATGCGGAAAAATGTGTTGCCTGCGGGATTTGTGCCGAAAAGTGCCCCAAAAAGGTGAAGGATTCCTTCAACGAGGGCCTTGCGACGCGCAAAGCCGCCTACGTCAAGTATCCCCAGGCGGTCCCTCTCAAGTATTCGATCGATGGTGAGAACTGCACCTTTTTCAAAAACGGCAAATGCAGGGCTTGTGAGAAATTCTGTCCAACGGGGGCTATAGATTTCGACCAGAAGGACCAAGTTCACCAAATCGATGTTGGATCCATTATCCTGGCTCCCGGGTTCGAAGCTTTCGATCCAACTCCCTGCGATACCTATGGGTATGACAAATTTCCCAATGTTATCACCAGCATGCAATTCGAGCGCATCTTGAGCGCCTCCGGTCCGTTCGAGGGCCATCTGGAGCGCCCGTCCGACAGAAAAACGCCAAAAAAGATAGCCTGGCTGCAATGCGTAGGATCACGTGATTCACACGAGCATGCGCACGAGTACTGCTCGGGGGTGTGCTGCATGTATGCCATTAAAGAGGCCGTGATCGCTAAGGAGCATGCCAGGGAAGGACTCGATACCGCAATTTTCTTCATGGACATGCGGACATACGGAAAAGATTTCGAGCGTTATTACAACAGGGCCGAACAAGAGAGCGGGGTCCGGTTTATCCGGTGCAGGGTACACTCGATAGCATCAGCCGAGCCTGGCTCCGATGACCTCAGGATCGACTATGTCGACCCATCCGGAATAGTGCACTCCGAAATCTTTGACATGGTGGTGCTCTCAATAGGCCTTCAGGTTTCAAAGGAATCAAAGGCGCTTGCCGAAAGAATCGGCATCGAGCTCGATTCAAACGGTTTTGCCCGCACGACCAGCTTTTCCCCGGTTGCCGCTTCAAGGCCCGGTGTTTATACCTGTGGGGCGTTTTGCGGCCCCAAGGACATCCCATCCTCGGTAATGGAGGCATCGGCGGCTTCATCGGCATCGGAGGCCCTGCTCTCCGAATCGAGAAATTCTCTGACACTTGAAAAGACTTATCCGCCGGAAGATCCTTCCATCTATGGCGAACCTCGGATCGGCGTTTTTGTCTGCCGCTGCGGAGTCAATATAGCAAGTGTGGTGAACGTCGAGGAGGTTCGGGAATACGCAAAGGGCCTTCCCAATGTGGTCCATGTTATTGACAACATGTTCACGTGCAGCCAGGACACACAGAAGGTGCTGGTAGAGGCCATAAAAGAACACAGGCTCAACCGGATAGTGGTTTCAGCCTGTACGCCCAGGACCCACGAACCCCTCTTCCAGGAAACCATCCGGGAAGCAGGCCTGAATCCGTATCTTTTTGAGTTTGCAAATATCCGCGATCAGGACTCCTGGGTCCATCAGGCAGAGCCTGAAAAAGCCACAGCAAAGGCGAAAGACCTTGTAAGAATGGCCGTTGCAAAGGCAGCCCTGCTCGATCCTATAGAAAAGATTCAGGTGCCCCTTAACCAATCGGCACTGGTTATCGGCGGCGGGGTCGCCGGCATGAACGCTGCCCTCAATTTGGCTGAGCAAGGCTTTAAAACCTGCCTGGTCGAAGAAAAGGAATATCTTGGCGGCCATGCACTCGAGCTTAGAAAGAGCTGGAAGGGCGAAGACATACGAGCCTACGTAGAAGAGCTCAAGAGCAAGGTGATGGGCCACAGTAACATCGAAGTCCTTACCGGGGCAAAACTGCACGCCGCCAAAGGCTTTGTCGGTCAGTTCACCAGTACGGTCCGTGTAAAAGGCCAGGATCGCGAAATTGAGCATGGCGTTGCAATCCTTGCAACAGGGGCTCAACCGTTAACTCCCGGAGAATACCTCTACGGTCAAAGCGAACGGGTAACCCGCTGGCACGAACTCGATAAGCTGTTCGAAGATGACCCGAAGCGGCTGGAGTCTGCCGAAGCTGTTGCATTTATCCAGTGTGTCGGCTCCAGAGAGCCTGGTCGCTCTTACTGCTCCAAAATCTGCTGCACATCGTCCGTTCAACATGCGATCGAGCTCAAGGAAAAGAAACCGGACCTCGATGTCTATGTTCTCTATCGGGACATTCGCACTTACGGCTTGAGGGAGGATATCTACACCAGGGCCAGAAGGCTCGGAGTTCTTTTCATCAGGTACAACCACGACGAAAAGCCTGTCGTGGAGAAGGTGAGCGCAGGGGGGATAGAAAAACTCAAGATAAAGGTGAAGGACCACGTTCTGGAAAGACCTGTCGAGATTGTGGTCGATTATCTCAACTTGGCTTCCGCCCTGGTTCCGGCGGGACTCGATGAGCTTGCCCGATTCTTCAAGGTGCCTTTGAGCCAGGATGGCTTCTTCCTTGAGGCGCATATGAAGCTTCGACCTGTTGACTTTGCAACCGACGGGGTTTTCGTTGCCGGACTGGCCCATTATCCCAAACCCATAGATGAGTCCATAGCCCAGGCGCAGGCCGCCGCAGCGCGTGCTGCAAGCATCCTGGCAAAGCCCTTTGTAGAAGTCGCGCCCATCGTGTCGATGGTCGACCAGGAGCTTTGCATCGGGTGCGGAATGTGTGAAGCGAACTGTGCTTTCGGGGCCATAAGGCTTCAAGAAGTGGCAGGAAAAGGATACCGGGCGCAAACCATTTCCGCATCCTGCAAGGGCTGTGGAGTGTGCGCGGCGGCTTGTCCACAGAAAGCAATCGATATGAAACATTTCAGAGACTGCCAGATCGTCGCGGCCATCCGCGCCGGCGGCGCCGCTCAATAGATGGGCCTGTTCATTGCGATTCGGCTCTAAGGGAGAACAGAAAATGAGTTTAAGTGCTTTTGAGCCTAAAGTACTGGCTTTTTTGTGCAACTGGTGTTCATACGCAGGAGCGGACTTGGCTGGTGTGTCCCGTTTTCAGTACCCGCCGACAATCCGGGTGCTGCGCACGATGTGCTCGGGAAGGGTGGATCCTCTCTATCTGACCGAAGCGCTTAGAAGTGGCTTTGATGGCGTCTTCGTCTTCGGGTGACACCTTGGCGACTGCCATTACCTGGAAGGTAATGTATACACGCAAAAAAGAATCAAGATCGTAGAAAATCTGCTCGACCTCTCCAAAATCGGCCGAGGCCGTATTCAGCTCCGGTGGGTCAGCGCTGCCGAAGGGCAACAATTCGCAAATTACATAAAGGAGTTGAGTGGCCAACTCGCAGAGCTTGGTCCGTTCGATGCCTCAAAATTCGATCTTGAGCTTTCAGCAGTTGACAGCGTTCTCAACTCGCCCCGGTTCCGGTGGCTCCTCGGAATTGACCGCCAGGTCACCGAACGTGGAAACGTCTACAACGAAAAGGTGAACCCGGCCGAGTTCGACCAGCTATTGCAATCCGTATGCGAAACCGAGTACCAAAACGGCCTGATCCTTGAGGCTTTGCGCACTGGGCCGCAGTCTGTCAGAGAGATTTCCGCAAAGACGGGGCTCGGAGTCTACTCTGTTTCGCAACGCCTAGTAGATGTTGAAAAGTGGGGTCCTGTAGAGCTCCAGGGATATGAAGGCACCACTCCGAAATTTATCCGGACTGATGCATGTAGCTAATGGGTTCTGAGCATCTGATGGAAAGTTCACTTCTCCGAAATGGAAAAAGAGACAGCAGGAATGAACATGGCAAATACAGATAAAGATAAGAATATTGGTGCTGTAATGGTGGTCGGCGCCGGCATTGCCGGCATGCAGGCATCCCTGGATCTGGCCAACTCCGGGTACTACGTCTACCTGGTGGACCAGTCGCCGACGGTGGGCGGTCTGATGTCCCAATTGGACAAGACCTTTCCTACAAACGACTGCGCGATGTGAGTCATCTCACCAAAACTGGTCGAGGTCGGCCGGCATCCGAACGTCAGTATCGTAACACACTCCAAGGTAGAATCGGTTGAGGGCGAACCGGGACGGTTCACTGCCAAATTGAGCCAATCCCCTCGCTACATCGAAAGGTCGAAGTGCACGGGCTGTGGCGCCTGCGCTCAAATCTGCCCTCTGAAAGCTCCCAATGAGTACAACCGGGGCCTCGATCGCAGAGCGGCTACTTACATACCCTACACACAGGCCGTACCGATGGTCTTTTCCATAGACCACGAAACCTGCATCGGCTGCGGTCTTTGCGAAAAGGTCTGCCTGGCCGGGGCCATCCTCTATTCGGATGCGCCGAAAACAAAGGACCTCGAGGTTGGGGCGGTGGTCATTGCAACCGGCACCGGCGTCTTCGATGCGTCCCGTGTCGGGAACTATGATTATGCAAACCATCCCAATATAATCTCCAGCATGGAATTCGAACGCATATTGAGCGCGTCGGGGCCTTATCGCGGCCAGCTCAATCGGCCCTACGACCGGGAAGAGCCAAAGAAAATTGCATGGCTGCAGTGCGTAGGTTCACGCGATACCAACAACTGTGACAACTCCTACTGCTCGGGTGTCTGCTGTATGTACGCCCTTAAGGAAGCCACAATCGCCAAGGAACATGCACACGGCGAACTCGATACTACAATTTTCTTTATGGACATGCGTACCTACGGCAAGGACTTCGAAAAATATTACCTGCGTGCTAAACACGAAGGCGTTCGTTTCGTACGCTCCCGTATACACACGATCACGCCCGTCGGCGATGGGGACCTCGAGATCGATTACGTGGACGAACAAGGCCGTATGCATTCGGAGGTCTATAATCTCGTAGTGCTCTCCGTTGGACTCGACGTTGGCAAGGACTCGGTGGACCTTGCCAAACGGCTTGGAATCGAACTCAACGATAACCGGTTCGTAAACACGGACTGCTTTACGCCCGTATCCACCTCCAGGCCCGGGTTTTTTGTCTGCGGCACCTTTCAGGGGCCAAAAGACATTCCGTCATCTATAGTGGAAGCATCGGCAGCGGCATGTGCTTGCAGTGAATCGTTGAACGAATCCCGCTGGTCGGTGGCCACAATCAAGGAAAAGAAACCCGAAAAAGACATCAGAGATGAACCGCCCCGGGTCGGGGTGTTCGTATGCCGGTGCGGCACCAACATCGCGGGCGTTGTCGATGTGCCTGCCGTCAGGGACTACGCGCGCTCGCTCCCCAACGTGGTTTATGTCGAAGAAAATCTCTACACCTGCTCCCAGGACACCCAGGTCAAAATGGCCGAGATGATAGAAGAGCACGGCATCAATCGCGTAGTGGTCGCCTCCTGTACGCCTCGGACCCACGAGGCGCTGTTCCAGGAAACCCTGATGGACGCCGGCTTGAATAAATACCTCTTTGAGATGGCCAACATCCGCAATCAGGATTCATGGTGCCACAGCAACAACAAGCCGCTCGCTACGGCAAAGGCCAAGGACCTGGTTCGCATGGCCGTTGCCAGGGCGGCATTGCTCGATCCACTCTTTGAGAAGCACCTCGATGTCGTCCAGAGCGGACTGGTGATCGGCGGGGGGGTCGCGGGCATGACCGCCGCCCTTGGGCTGGCGAAACAGGGCTTCGAAGTTACGCTCATCGAGAAGGAAAAGGAACTCGGCGGTGTTAGCCTCAGAATCGCTCATACCATAGAAGGCAAAGATGTCCAGAAGTTCCTTGCCGGTTTGATCGAAGAGGTCAGGGCACACAGTAAAATTGAAGTCCTTACCGACGCCCGGATTACCGGCTTCTCAGGCTACAAGGGCAACTTCGCCACTCGGGTCGACACCGGCGAAGGCTCGGAGAGGGAAATAAGCCACGGCGTTGCGATTCTGGCCACAGGCGCCCATGAATATAAGCCCAAAGAATTTGGCTACGGTGAAAACAGCGCCGTGATGACCCAACTCGAACTCGATGAGTTCATGGGCAAGGAACCTGCAGCGGCCGCTGCATGGAATCGGGTCGTCATGATCCAGGACCGCGGCATGGAATCGGGTAGTCATGATCCAGTGCGTAGGCTCGCGGACAGACGACAATCCGAACTGCAGCCGAGTTTGCTGCCAGACAGCGGTCAAGCATGCACGCGAGCTCAAAAAGCTCAATCCCGATATGGATATTATGATCCTGTATCGAGATATGAGGATGTACGGCCTGCTCGAAAATTACTACACGCAGGCAAGGCGCGAAGGCATTCTTTTCTCCCGCTACACTCCGGAAAATCTGCCCCGCGTAAATACAAACGGCGACGGACTTTCCGTCCTGTTCGACGATCACGTTCTGAACCGCCCGGTTCAAATGCCGGCCGATGCCGTGATCCTTAGCGCCGCGACCCTCGCCCCCGAAAACGGCGAGCTTGCGTCCATGCTCAAGATTCAGAGCAGTCCGGACCGGTATTTTATCGAAGCCCATGTGAAGCTGAGGCCGGTGGATTTCGCAACCGAAGGCCTGTTCATGTGCGGTACGGCTCATAGTCCCAAACTGATCACTGAAAGCATTTCCCAGGCGCTGGCGGCTGCTTCCAGGGCAGGTGCATTTCTTGCCGCCAAGGACCAGTCAATCGGAGGCGTGGTCGCCAAGGTGCACTCCGAGCATTGCGCCGCATGCCTGGTTTGCGTGCGTTCATGCCCCTACGGGGTCCCGCAGATAGTCAACGACGTCTCGGAAATCAACGAGGCGCTCTGCCAGGGGTGC
>OMOE01000100.1:25598-45639 GCA_900290365.1 Syntrophobacter sp. SbD1
TACGGGGTCCCGCAGATAGTCAACGACGTCTCGGAAATCAACGAGGCGCTCTGCCAGGGGTGCGGCACTTGTGTGTCGGAATGCCCGGCAAAAGCTATCGAACTCGCAAACTATGAAGATGACCAGATCATGGTCAAGGTGGAAACACTTTTGCAGGATATAATTTAAATAATGGGTACTGGGTAAGGGGATGCGGGGTAAGGGGTAAAACCCCTCACCCCGCATCCCCCATCACCCGCCCTTAAACATTAAACCGGAAATTGATTATATCCCCGTCCTGGACGGAGTAATTTTTGCCCTCCAGTCTGACCGTGCCTTGTTTCCGCGCTGCGGCGTAATCGCCCGCTTTTTTCAGGTCCTCATAAGCGACAACCTCCGCCCGTATAAATCCTCTCTGTATATCCGAGTGAATGGCCCCGGCGGCTTCGACGGCATGAGTGTCCCGGGCGATCGTCCAGGCCCTCACCTCGTCCTCGCCTACCGTCAGAAAAGAGATCTGGTCGAGAAGAGCGAATGAGCTTTTTATCACCCTGTCAACGGCGGATTCGGCTATTCCGAAATCCAGCATGAAAGATTCGGCCTCATCATCCGAGAGTTGAGCCAGCTCCATCTCGAGCTTTCCGCGGACTACGACGGCTTCGGCGGACCTGAAGGAAATAGAGGGCATAACGCCATCTTCATCCGAATTGTTCACGATCACCAGCAGGGGTTTTGCGGAAAGGAAGGTATAGCCCCTTAGCTCCGGGGCATTGGCAATTTCGGGGTGCGCCCTGAGAGGCTGCTCGGCATTGAGAATTTCGGCGCATTTTTCAAGAAGTTCCTTTTCAGTCCCCGTGGGTTTTTTGCCCCGCTTGAGTTCGGCCTCTATTTTCTCGATCCGCTTTTCGACAGACGCCATATCGGCGATGAGAAATTCGTCTTCGAGTTCCCTCAGGTCTTTTGCCGCATCGGAAAGTCCCAGCACCGGATCGGCAAAATTACGCACGACCATTATCAAGGCATCCATTGGCCTCATGTGAGTCAGCAGAAGCGACATATACTCGCGCTTATTGTCGGCCATGCCCGGCACGCCCTGAAGGTCCATGTAGGAAATCTGTGCATGGGTAGTCTTCTTTGGATGATAAAGTGAGCTGAGCCAGTCCACCCTGGCGTCCGGAACCGCTACGACCCCGAGCGCCGGCCCCACCTGCCCTCCTGTAGGGACCGATTCGCCGCTTCTTCCCGTCACAGCGTTGAACACGGTGGTCTTGCCCGCCCTCCCCAATCCTGTTATTCCGAGTTTCATAGCCATCCTCCTGAACGCGTCAGATCAAACCGGGTCCGAATGTATGCCCTTGAGGTTTTTTTGAAAAGGACAATTATCAAAAATAGAAAGCAAAAACAGAGCCGCGAACCGTATAGTCTTTCCAATTGGCTTTTCCTGATAACCTTTAGTAGAATTCTTAGGTAAGGAGTATACCCATGTCGGAACCGGCAAAAAAGAAGGCAACCTATGAAGATCTATACAGTGTCCCGGAAAATATGATCGCAGAGATCATCGGCGGTGAACTCATTGCTTCTCCGAGACCATCAACGGAGCACGCCCTTGCTTCTTCATATTTGGGGCCAGGAGATAGAGATTGCCCTGAGCCTTCTTTGGCTTGCGGAGTCGCCGGAAGCGATTGAATAATGTTGTTTTTGACGCCGCCGAAGGCAGCGGTTAACCTGGCGGGCGGTCCCACCGCTTGGCCGGCGGTCCACCGCTTGTATCGTCTTTCCAATTGGCTTTTACTGATAACCTTTAGTAAAATTCTTTTGTTTGGTTTTTTTCTGTCTGTCGAATTGCTTTTCTCTGCGATCTCTGCGTCTCTGCGGTGGAATTCGAGATTTTTTGCCTATGTCATTTTGGAAGTCACGCCAGCAGATCGGGCTGGCAGCGATCATAGTGGGCGGAGGCATTTTGCTCTCCCGGTTCATGGGGCTTTTTCGAGTCAAGCTCATCTCTCTTCTTTTTGGCGCGACCCGGGAATCGGACCTCTATTTCGCTGCCTTTGTAATCCCGGATTTCATAAATTACCTGCTTGCAGGCGGATATTTTTCCATTACGCTCATCCCTTTTCTTACCAAATACTTCAAAGAAGACGAAGAAGAAGGGTGGCGGTTCTTTTCGAGCGTTTTCCTCTGGGTGACGGTTTCGATCTGCGCATTTACCTTTGCCGGGTTCCTGTTTGCGCCTGAACTTGCCCGCCTCGCTGCGCCCGGGCTTAACGCCGAAGCCCTTTCCCGCCTCGCCTTTTTCCTGCGGATTATCCTGCCGGCGCAAATATTTTTTCTATCTGGATCGTGCCTGAGCGCTATTCTTTTCATGCGCAAGCAGTTCTTCATCCCGGCTATTGTCTCTTTAGTCTATAACCTGTTCATCATAAGCGGGGGCGTCCTGCTCCGGGCCAGGGGCATGGAAGGTTTTTGCTGGGGCGTTCTTGTTGGCTCCTTTGTGGCCAACTTTTTGCTGCCCCTGCTTGCGGTGAGATCCGGAGGCGGTTTGAGCGTCAGGTTCTCGGTCTTGCACCCCGGATTGAAAAAATATTTCCTTGTGGCGCTGCCTCTCATGATCGGGCAATCCATTACCGTGCTCGACGAGCAGTTTGTGAGGATATTCGGCTCTCTTGCCGGGGTCGGTGCGATCAGTTGGCTGAGCTACGCCAGGCAGACCATGATGGTCCCGGTGAGCGTTGTGGCGCAGGCCGCCGGGATGGCTTCATATCCATTTTTGGCCGAATTGTTTGTAAAAGGTGATCTCTCCAAGTTTAATCGTACTATAAACTCCGCCCTGCAAAATGTATTGACCCTTCTGATCCCGATTTCGATCTGGATGATCCTGGTCGCAGAACCCACAATACGGCTGATTTTCCAGCAGGGCCGTTTCGGGTTTTCGGACACTTCCAACACCGCCCGGCTGCTCGTGGTCCTGCTTGTGTGCGTCCCTTGCTGGGGATACCAGCAGGTGCTGGGCCGGGCCTTCTACTCAAAGCTCGATACGCTCAGCCCCGCTGTTATGGGCACAGCCGTAACCCTGCTCATGGTCCCGGTCTATTATTTGCTGACAATTTATGCCGGCCCACTGGGAGTGGCCGCTGCGAGCGTGGCTTCCCTCTTCTTTTACAGCGTGGCCATGACAGTATGGTGGAAATACAGGTCCGGCGGCGCAGTTTTTGCCGGGTTGCCGGCGGGAACGGGCAAAGTTCTCGTTGTGTCCATGGTCTCGATTTTGCCTGCCTGGGCACTTGGTAAGGCAAATCCGTTCGATCCGCATTTTTCGCCCTGCATGGCTGCCTTTGCAGAAATTATTCTCAGCGGAATGTGCTTCGGCGTAATCTTTGCCCTCCTGTTCGCTTATTTTATCCCGGAACTAGCAAAGCCGTTTCTTGAACGAATCGGCCCGATCGGAAGGCGACTTATCAGGGACGGCAGCGGCGGCCTGTAAGGGGTTTTTTAAAATGCTCGGCATGCCGGAGGATAAATAATGAAAAGAAGTGAAGACCTCAGAGAGCTTCCTAACGAGGACGGTCATAACTGTTTCGGGTGCGGCCCGACCAACGCTTACGGGCTTCGAATGAAGTTTTTCACCGATGAGAAGTCTCTTTTCTCATGGGTAACAATTCCCGGTCACCTGTGCGGGTGGGACAATCTGGCTCACGGAGGCGTTCTTTCTACGATACTGGACGAAATGATGGGATGGACGACTATTCATTTTTCGAAGAAATTCGCCCTTACCAATGCAATGTCGGTCAAGTTCCATAAATCTGTCTGCATTGGTGAAGAGATTCGGGTGGAAGGCAGGGTGATCGAAGTCAAGGGAGCACGGCACGCTACGGCGGAGGGCCATATTTATAAAGCGGAAAATACGCTCTGCGCGGAGTCAAAAGGCACATTCAGGCTTTTCAGCGCCGAGGCAATAGTAAGGTTGGGCATCATGGAGGATGAGGCCATAAAGCGGTTCAATTTTCTGATCGAGCCGTAGCGCGGAAAAAGGGGGAGGAGTCGCGCCTCACAAGGATGAGAAAGGAGCCTTTAGTTCAAGCCGCTTATTCACTTTCAGACTTGCCATTTGCCGATATCAAACCGTCATTCGATAAGATCGGTTTCGCGCAATGGCTCCATGACCCCATTTTCGACTCGCGTTTTATCGAAACCGCCTTCCTTTTCGGCCCTGATGGTCACAGAGACTTTGCCCGTCATCTCCGCGAGATTGGCAATTGCATTCCAGGCGGTATAAAGTTTCTAGGGTCGGCCTCGAAGCTCAGTTCCAAAGTCCTCAGAGGAACCGGACCGGAAGGAGGCAACACCAGGGAGCAAGAAATTCGCCCTCTTCTATCCGTGTCCATCCGTGTCTAAGAAGTTTTGGCTGTTGCTCTGTCGGCATTGATTCTTCTCTGCGTTCTCTGCGGCTCTGCAGTGACGATTACTTGCCATTTCGCAAAGCGGGTGTAATTCAAATCGAAGATATGCTAGAGAATGGGTTTGTCGAAAAAGGAGATGCGTATGGTTGATCAGCAACTTTTACGAGGATAAATGCAATGCCAAAAATTTCCTTCAAAACTTGGGAGCAATTTGTCGAATTCCATAACCCGCTCAAAAATGGAGAGCTCGACAGGCAGAAGCTCGAGGTCCGTATGGACCCGCTTACGGAGCATCAGAGCGTGCTCAGTGACCAACTGAAAGGCAAGGTTTCGATACTTTTCCCGGAAACCGACTACGCATACCTTCAGCAGCGGTTCGACGAAACAAGGGAACAGTGTTTCATGTGCGACGAGAGATGGCGCAAGACTTCACCCCGCTACCCGGACAGCCTCATCCCGGAGGGGCGGCTCATAAAAGGGGAAACCGTCTTGTTTCCAAACCTCTTTCCCCTGGCGCCCTATCACGCTGTTGTCATGGTGGGACAAAAGCACGGGCGAACCCTCGACGACTTCCCCTCCTCGCTTCTCTTCGATGCTTTCTCGATATGCCTGGAGTTCATCAGGAGATGCTTCGAAGTTGATCGCGAAGCCCGATATTTTACAATCAACGCTAACTTCATGCCCCCTGCCGGAGGCAGCATCGTACATCCTCACCTCCAGATAATCGGCTCACCGCTTCCTTCAACCCCCCACCGGCTGCTGCTCGAAAAGAGCCTTGCCTACTATCGGGATAACGGTTCGTGCTACTGGCTCGATCTCATAGAAACAGAAAGGGAATCGGGACAAAGATGGCTGGGAGAAATAGGCCCGGGCAGGTGGTTCACCGCGTTCTCCCCGATAGGGGTAAACGAGGTCAATGCAGTATGGCCGCACAAGTCCCACTTCCTCCAATGGGATGACGAAGACATTCGAACCATGGCAGAAGGTATCCGTAGGGCGCTTCTTACCTATCATGAGCTGAAGTTTTCCACCTTTAACTTCTCCTGCTTCAGCGGGCCTCTCGAAGAAGCCGCCCCGGAATTCCGCTGCTTCCTGAGATTGATCAATCGTCAAAACATGAACCTCCATTACCGCACAGACGATTATTATTTCCAGAAGCTGCTCAAAAACGAGATAATTGTATACCCGCCCGAACATCTGGCTTCGCTGATCAGAAAAAATGGTCCCAGCCAGTTCAAATAATTGACACTGGAGTTCCGGAGTTCCGGAGTTCCCTCCATACTTCAAAGACAAACAACTTATATATCGGCATGTTGGGGGTGTTGCATCCCTTGGCATGCCTTTTGTACGGATTCTCAAAAGAGATATTATATCCGGAAATGAGCCGTAAAACCCTTTGAGCACAGAGGTTGAGGAATGCGTAAAATAACGGGATCATCTCCTTATGCGCGGGCCCCGGTGATGGGAGCGGCTTTTGGTTTGTTGCTGGTTTTGGGCTCGATCGTGATGAGCGCACACGGTTTTCTGGCCTTTTTTAGCGTCGAAGGGTTGATGATCGTGGTAGGCGGCGTGATGGCCGTCGCTTTTATGAGTTTTCAGGCAAGTGATGTGCACAAGGCGCTGCGCGCGATTTCGAATATGCTCAAAGAGTCGCCCATAACTCACGAAGACCTTCATCGCGACACGATGGACATCATCGGGTGGGGGCGTGTGGTGAAACAAAAGGGAATACGTGCGTTGGAGGCCAGCATAGGAAAAGACGGGATCGACGATACCTTTGTCAGGTATGGGCTCAATATGGTGGTCAGCGAATACACACCGGAGGAAGTCCGCTCGATGATGGAAACGGCGGCAGATGCCTGTTATGAGCGAGACAGCATACCAGTGGACATATTGGAAGCCATGGCGAGCCATGCGCCGGCTTTTGGCATGGTCGGAACGCTCGTGGGTATGGTGACCATGCTTTGCCACCTTAATGGAGATATCACGGGCATAGGATCAAACCTTGCCATAGCTTTTCTGTCGACACTCTACGGCGTGGTATCGGCGCGGATGGTCTATGTGCCTGCGGCATCCAAGTTGCGTCAAGAGGTCGAAAAGAGCCGTTTTCGCAACCAGTTGATCACAGAAGGCATGGTCATGTTGGTCAACAACAAATCGCCTATGTGCATTCGGGATCGTCTAAACAGTTTCCTGCGCCCGGAGAATCACGATTATTACAATGTTTTCGGGGAGCATACCCAATTAGTCAAGAATTTGAAAATCTCAAGGTCGTGAACGCATGATTTATCGCCCGCAAAGGAAACGAAAAAGGGTCAGCCACGCCGATGACTGGCTCATGACTTACGCGGACATGATTACATTGCTGCTATGCTTTTTTGTCGTGGCTGCGTTGGCTTCGATTTCTCAAAAGAAAAATATACCGGAAGTTGACGCGGCGCAAAAGGTGGAGATACCGGCGCAGGCGTCAAAGCCGATCGAGGCCAATCCACATCTCCCCGATGAGATGATAGAACCTGAATTGTCCGGTCCCGTTGAGGAAAAGAAAACGGAAAGCTCTGAACCCGCCAAACCCGAAGCCGTAACATCTGTTGATAAGACGTCTGTTGATAATACGTCCGTCCTGCCGCCGGCATCTCTACCCGAGATTGTCGATAACCTCAAATCTCAGGGAGTGGCCAACTTCGAGCAGAAAAGCGACAGAATTACGTCGCTCGATATTAGCAGCGCTGCATTTTTTGACAGTGGTTCGGCCACCCTGAGTCCGGCAGGAAAGGGGATATTGCACGACGTGGCCGATAACCTGAAATCGGAAAAATTTAAAGACTATCAGGTCACCGTTGAAGGCCATACCGACGATGCGCCGATCAACACTTCGTTGTTTCCGTCCAATTGGGAATTATCGACTGCACGGGCGGCAGCGGTGGTGCGTTTCTTTCTGGATGAAGGGATTTCGGCGCAAAAACTTCGCGCAGCCGGTTATGCCGATACCTTTCCGAAGGCGCCCAACCGCGATGAAAAAGGCAGGGCAATTCCGGAAAACCAGGCACAAAATCGCCGCGTCGTCATTAAACTGGAAAAAATAGAAAAGACAAGCTAAGGGCTTGTCACTAAATAGGCCCCTATGACTGTGCAGAATTTTGAGACTTTTTCTTGCCGCCGCCGAAGGCAGCGGCGAACCCGGCCGGCGGTCCCACCGCCTTATTTTTCTTCCCACGCCTTCTTGATGGCATCATCGACTTTTTTGTCCAGTCTTTCCTTTTCCTTTGCTTCGTCGTTTCTTGCCTCTCCTTCCCCTTTTTCCGCCTTGGCGCCGCCGGAATCCGAGCCCGATCCTAACGGAACTTTAAAAAACGGTAGATCAAACATCCTGATATTGCCGGGATCCAAAGTGTCGGCCGCACTCGATACAGCAGGGTTGTTCAGAAGAATTAGAAGCAAAACAAGAAGGATACAGATCTTCATGGTGAACTCCCCCGGGTTCAGTCCCGATAGATTATTAATTGGCAAGCTGGCTGATCGGATAGAGGCCGCTTCTGTGAATAAACCCGCGCGCCAAACACCACGTAGTGTGTCATACTATCATGAATGAACCCGATCCTCAATTCACTTTCCAATTATTGAAGAGTTTCGTGCTTACATTGAAACACCGTGGAGGCATTCTCCTACAAATCTTTACGGTATTGTCCGTTGACAAATGGGGAGGCGGCGGTATACTTTCCACCCTCATTAAGACCCTGCGGTGGCTGGGGCTGAATGAATCGAAATATGCTGGAGGACAGAAATTGTTACGCCAATCGAGTGGAAGCAAATATTTACTCATCTTCACGGTCCTGTTCATGCTGTTCGCCTCGTCGCAGGCTATTTGCGCCTCTCTGCCTGGCCAGTCGGGCCCGATGGCGCTCGTACAAAATGGCACAGAGAGAGCTCTACAGATTTTGCATGAGTCTCAAAAGGGTAAAGCGTACTCTTTGCGGCAGAGGAAAGGCGAAATCCTGGAAATAATCAGTGAATATTTCAACTTTGAAGAAATGGCCAAACGAGCGCTGGGCCGACCGTGGAAAGACCAAACCGCTGACAGGCGTCAGGAATTCGCCCAACTTTTCAGACAGCTTCTTTTCAATACATATCTCAACCGGCTCGACAATTACACGGGATCTAACGAGCGGGTGGTTTATGATTCTGAAAAAGTAGATGGGGACTATGCGTTCGTCAAAACTCACGTTCTTTTTCAGGGCAGCGATATCTCCATCGACTACAGGCTCCACAGGGACGAAGGGCAATGGAAAGTATACGACGTGGTAGTCGAGGGAATCAGCTTTGTTGATAACTACCGAGGTCAGTTTGCTTCCATCCTGGCTAATGAATCATTTGACTCGCTTTTGAAAAGGCTTCGGCAAAAAGTGGATCAAGCAAGCTAGTTTCCATCCGGAAAAGACCTTAAACGAATAAGCGAAGGGTCCGAATTGGAAACTGCAAGAGTCCAATCCGGTAATCCATTATGCCAAAATCAGGTACGGACGGCCACCGGAACAGGCTGCGCGAGAGGTTTTTGAAAAGCGGTCTTGCCGGGTTCCACGACCATGAAATCCTGGAACTTCTGCTTACCTATGCGATTCCCAGAAGAGACGTCAAGCCGATTGCCAAAGCTCTGCTCGACAATTTCGGAAACAGCCTCGCTTCAGTTTTCGATGCTTCTGCCGAGGCGCTCCAAAGTGAGGTCTATGNNGTCTTATCCCTCGCCTGTTCGATTCTTACCAGTCGAGCCGTTGGGCCGACCGGGAGACTTTCGGTTCAACTCAAAGCGCCGTCTCATATCTGCGCTCCATTCTTGGGACCCAGAGAAATGAAGTGTTCTGTATCCTCGCGTTGGATAGCCGGAACCGGCTGATCGCCGTAGAGCAGGTTCACAGGGGGAGTGTAAACCGAACCGCCGTCTTCCCAAGACAGATCGCCGAGGCCAGCCTCAAACATCGGGCAACAGCTGTAATTCTGGCTCATAACCATCCCGGAGGAAGCCCGCAGCCGTCGGCCGCCGACAGGCAACTCACCAAAAAACTTTCAGCCGTTCTCGGCGATCTCGACATCGTGGTCCACGATCATATTATCATAGCAGGACATGACCAGTATTACTCTTTCGCCGAAACCGGAGGAATGGAATGAAAGCTCAATCCATGCCGGCAGTCATAGTGCGTGACGGAGAAAAAAGGGGCGAATGGAACGCTCTCAGCCTCGAAATGGTCGAAGTTCCGGCTCTGAAAGAAGGCGAAGCGCTCGTTCAGGTAGAAGCCTGCTCGGTTAACCGGGCCGACCTGCTCCAGAGGCGGGGCCTGTATCCGCCTCCTCCCGGGGCCTCACGGGTCCTGGGACTCGATTTTGCCGGCTTTGTGGTCAAGGCGCCGCCTGCTTCGGCTGTAAAAGAAAGCGACAGGGTGTTCGGGATAGTCGCCGGAGGAGGATATGGACGATACCTGGCCGCCCGGGCGCAACACCTGGTTCCCATTCCTGAAAACCTCAGTTTCACAGAAGCTGCCGCAACCGCGGAAGTTTTCTTCACGGCTTATTACAATCTATTCGTCCAGGCCGGAATCAAAGCCGCAGACACGGTTCTTCTTCACGGGGGGGGCAGCGGGGTTGGGACCGCCGCCATACAACTTTGTTCATCAACCGGGGCGGCTGTTATCATCACCGCCGGCTCCGAGGACAAGATAAAACGTGCCCTCGATTTGGGGGCGTCCGCCGGGATTAACTACAAGCAGGAGGATTTTGCCGGGCGTGTCCTTGCCATAACCCGGGGAGAGGGTGTGGACATCGTCCTCGACTCAATCGGGGCGCCCTACTTACACGGGCACATGGAAGTCCTGAAGACAAAAGGAAGGCTCGTTATCATCGGCTTGATGGGCGGAAGCGCGGGAGAAATAAATCTTGTCCCGCTCCTCACCAAAAGGATAAAAATCATCGGCTCCGTTTTGCGCAGCCAGTCAAAAGAAGAGAAGACCGAAATCACAGGCGGATTCATTGAAACCGTGGTCCCCCTGTTAAGATCAGGCCGAGTGAAGCCAATAATCGATCGAATCTTTCCGATATCCAAAGTTGAAGATGCTCACCGGTACCTTCGCGAAGGAGCGCATTTCGGAAAAATCGTGCTTACATGGGAACAGCTTTAGAAAAACATGGAAGATTCCTCTATCAGCATCGAAAATGTCCGGTTCGTAAGGAATCGAAGATTAATCCTTGACGAGATCTCATGGAAGGTAGCCCCGAGTGAGAACTGGATCGTGCTTGGCGCAAACGGGTCCGGCAAGACGACGCTGCTTCAGATCCTTGCCGGCTATCTCTGGCCGACATCGGGCGCTGTAACCGTATTGGGAGAGCGCTTCGGTGAAGTGGATCTTCGCGCTCTGCGAAGGAAAATAGGCTGGGTGGGATCATTTCTTCAGGCCCAGGTGCCGCCTTCCCAAAAACCCCTCGAATTCATAGTGAGCGGAAAGTATGCCTCGCTTGGGATTTTCGACAAGCCGGAGGCCGCCGATTTCGAAGAAGCCGCCAAGCTCGCCGCAACGCTCGAGGTCGACCGGATACTTGATCTTCCCTACGCGGTGCTCTCCCATGGAGAGAAGCAGCGCCTCCTGATCGCCAGGGCACTCATTCACAAACCTCGTCTCTTGATCCTCGATGAACCCTGCGGCGGGTTGGACCTCGTTTCCCGAGAGCAGCTCCTGGCCACCCTCGATGGCATGGGCCGCATTCCCGGCGGCCCTGCGATGATTATGGTCACCCATTACCTCGAAGAGATCATGCCCGCCTTCACCCATGTCTTTTTAATGAAGTCGGGGCGTTGTGCAGCAAAAGGCCCAAAAGATAGCATACTCAGGCGCGATCTCTTATCGGCGACTTTCGAAATCCCGATTGAAGCCGGCCATGAAAATGGCCGCTACTGGTCGCGCATTGCAAAAAGAGGCTGAAGGGGCTTAGGCTGAAGGGGCTTGGGTACTGCCTAACAGCCTTCATCCTAATATCCTTCAGCCTAATGGAGGCTGGATGGGTTTAGGTGCTGCCTAATACCCTTCAGCCTAATCCCCTGATCCCCTAATCGATCTGTTCCACCAGGTAATTGGCTACGCCCATGTGCTTGATCTGGTCCTGTTGGGCTTCGATCCAGTCGATGTGATCCTCTTCATCCTTGAGTATTGATTCGAGGAGTTCCCGGGAACCGTTGTCGGCAAGTTCCACAGCGAGCCGGATGCCGTCATTGTAGCTCTTGATGGCGCCGTCTTCGGCGTTCCAGTCATTCTGATGCTGGGCGGGGACTTCCGCGCCTATTTTGATATCTTTCAATTTACTTACTATCGGACGGCCTTCGAGGAACAAAATACGGGCAATCAGCTTTTCTGCGTGTTTCATCTCGTCGATCGATCTCTTCCTGATCTTTTCGTGAAGCCGCTCATATCCCCAGTTCTCGTTCATCTCCGCGTGAACGAAGTATTGGTTGATAGCCGTCAGTTCGTCTGACAGCAGGTCGTTTAGCTTCGCAATAATTTTTTCGTTGCCCTTCATTCTGTGCTCCTTCTTGGTTTGGTTGATTTTTCGCTAAGAAAAGTTTCATCTTTTCTGCGGAAGAATATGAGTTGAGCTGCCGAGGAAGGCTTCAGCCGCCTCCTCCTCCGATTCCGAAAGGGTCGGATGAGGATGAATCGACAGGCCCACGTCCTCTGCGAGTGCGCCCATCTCGATTGCAAGTACACCCTCGGATATCATTTCACCCGCTTCCCGCCCGACGATGCCGACCCCCAGCACCCGTTGCGTTTCGGGATCGATAATCATCTTCGTCATCCCCTGAGGGACTCCCATGGATACGGCGCGACCGGATGCAGACCAGGGGAAGCGGGTTACCTTCACGTTGCGGCCTCGTTTTTTTGCCGCCTCTTCGCTTAATCCGCAAACAGCGATCTGCGGATCGGTGTAAAGGACTGCCGGCACGGCCTGGAAATCGAAGGCCGAGGGCATTCCGGAGATCACCTCGGCTGCCACCTTTCCTTCATGCATGGCCTTGTGGGCCAGCATTGCCCCGCCTGTCACATCCCCTACCGCGAAGATCTTTTCATCCGTTGTACGCCTCTGTTGATCGACTACTATGAACCCTCGCTCGTTTACCGTGACCTTTGTGTTCTCGAGGCCTATTCCCTGCGAATTTGGCACCCTCCCGATAGCTGCGAGCACACGGTCGAATCGCTGCGTCTTTTTTTCGATTGCCCCGTCAAAAATGACATTGACACCGCTGTCGTCTTCCTCTATCGAGGTGACGTTCGTGTTGTAGTGGATTGATTTAAAAAGCGCATCGAGCCGGCTGGCAAGAGGTTTGGACAGGTCCCGGTCTATGCCGGGCATGAGCTGCCCGTTATTTTCCACGAGGGTCACTTTGCTCCCAAGCGATGCATAGACAGATCCGATTTCAAGTCCCACAAATCCCCCCCCGACCACGAGAAGCCGTTCCGGGATATCCGCCAGCTCAAGCGCCCCCGTTGAATCCATGATTCGCCCGCCGGGTTCGAACTGCGCTCCAGCCATGGTTCGGGTGGAAGAACCGGTTGCAATGATCGCATGTTTGAATCTGACGTGGCTCGAACCCGAGTTCTGGACTCGCGCGTGGTTTTCATCCTCCAATGTTGCCTTGCCCTGGAGGTACAAAATTCCCCGCCTTTTCGTAAGCTCGACGAGGCCCTTTGCAAGCCGGCCGACCACCTTGTCTTTCCATTCCCGAAGGCGGTCCAGATCTATCTTCAGATCGGCAAAACTAATGCCCATCTCGCTCGCTCGCTGGGCATCATGCATAAGTTCAGTCACGTAGAGAAGGGTCTTAGAGGGTATACAGCCTCTGAACAGGCATACTCCTCCAGGGCCGGCGTCCGCTTCGACCATTGTTACGTCCATGCCCAGATCAGCCGCCCGAAAAGCCGCTGCATAACCTCCCGGACCACCCCCGATGACAAGCACATCGGTTTCCTGGGTAAATTCGCCCATTACCATTTAATGAAAGCTCCTCAACTCATAATAAAAAGCTTCTCCGGGTCTTCCAGAAATTCTATGATCATGTTTAGAAATCTGGCCGCTTCAGCACCGTCTAAAACTCTATGATCGAAAGTGATGCTGAGCGGCAGCATCAGGCGCGCGACGATTTCATAATTTTTTTCGTCTCCGGCCACCACAGGTTGCAATCTCGCCTGGGCCATTCCCAGAATGGCCACTTCCGGGTAATTGATGATCGGAGATAATCCCGTTCCACCCATCGGACCCACGTTGGTAATCGTAAAAGTCCCCCCGGACAGGTCCTCGTTGCTGGCCTTGCCCTGGCGGACTCTTTCGGTAAGCTCTTTTAATTCGACCGCAAGATCAAAAATGCTCTTACAGTCTACGTCCCGTATCACCGGAACGAGCAAACCCCGGTCGGTGTCAACCGCGAACCCAATGTTATGGTAATGTTTAATGATGATTTCTTCAGATTCCATATCGATACTGGAATTAAAGAGGGGGAATTTTTTCAGCGCAGCCGCAACCGCTTTGATGGCAAGAACGGTCATGCTCAGATTGCCGCCCTGCGCAACGACCTGCTCTTTATATTTTCGCCGGAACGCCTCGAGTTCGGTAAGGTCCGCCACGTCCATATGCGTGACATGGGGAATCTGAGACCATGCAATCGCAACATGCTTTGCCGTGGTTCGGCGCACGGAACGAAGCGGAATCCGCTCTACCTGCCCAACCCGCTCGAATTGGGGCAGAGGCGGAGCTTCGGGGCCTTCGGGCGGCTTTTCCCGAGGGATCTTCTCTTCTGTCTCCTTCCTTAGAGGGGGACGGGAGGGGATTTCGGTCTCCGGCCCTCCGGCCCTTTCCGCGAAGGCGCGTACGTCATCCGGGGTGACCCGCCCACCTGTACCGGTTGGCTTTACCCGGTTGATGTCTATACCAAGCTCTCGCGCCAGGCGCCGGGTGGAAGGCGCGGCAGGGACCGGGCCCTCGATGGGCCGTTTTTCGGCCTCGGTTCCCCTTGTCACTTCCTCCGCTTTCCCGGCGGGGGCTTCTGCCTTTTTTTCCTTCTCTTCAGGCGGCCGCGTTTCGCGTTTTTCTTCGGGCGTTTTCGGCGGCGGCGCTTTTTCCTCCTCGCCCTCCCCCTGTTTGAGAAAAACCATGAGCACTTCACCCACACGCACAGTTTGCCCGGCTTTCACCTTTATTTCCTTCACGCTCCCGGTGACCGGCGATGGGACCTCAGCGGTCGCTTTATCGGTTTCAACGATCAGAACTGATTGACCGTCTTCAACTTTATCCCCTTCTTGAACGAGGACTTCGATTATTTCACCTTCGTGAATTCCTTCTCCCAGGTCTGGAAGCTTGAACTCGACCGGCATAAGATCCCCTTTACTGCTTCAAAATGCCAGGGTTTCGCGAACCGCCCTTTTGATCCTGAGCACACCGGGCAAATAATCCTGCTCGCGCTGATATAATGGTATGACAATATCGAAACCGGTTGCCCGGCGCACAGGGGCTTCGAGATAGAGCAACGCCTTTTCCACTATTCTTGCAATGACCTCGGCGCCTGCTCCGTAGGTGCTGTGGGCCTCGTGCACTACAACGGCCCGGCCTGTCTTTTTTACCGATTCAATGAAGAGTTGGTCGTCCAGCGGTGATAATGAAAGAAGATCTATGACCTCACAACTCACCCCATCCTGTTCATTCAACTCGGTTGCGGCCTCAAGAACGGTCCTAAGGCTTGCGCCGTAAGTTATGAGGGTGATGTCTGTTCCCTCCTGGGCTATCCGGGACTTGCCGATAGGAAACGTTTCCTCCTCCTCTGGCACTTCTTCCCTGAATGCGCGATACACGGCTTTTGGCTCATAAAAGATAACCGGGTCCGGGTCCCTGATGGCGCTTACAAGAAGAGCGCGGGCCGTGCGCGGAGTAGACGGGATTACCATTTTGAGCCCCGGCGTATGCGCCCAGTAGATTTCACGGCTCTCGGAATGGTGCTCGAGCGCCCTTACCCCCCCGCCATAGGGGGCCCTCAGCACCATGGGGACACTGTACAGGCCTTGCGATCTGGCACTCATCCTGGACGCGTGTGCTTCCATCTGGTGAAAGGCGAAGTAGCTGAATCCTGAAAACTGCATCTCACATACCGGTCGAAGCCCCAAGATCGCCATACCGATCGAAAATCCGGCAATTGCGGACTCGGCCAGCGGAGTATCCAAGACCCGCTGCGACCCGAATTTATCGAGCAATCCGTCTGTTACGCGGAACACGCCGCCGTTTACCCCTATATCTTCCCCAAGGAGGATAACACTGTCGTCTTTCTCCATCTCCTGACGGAGCGCCATATTTATGGCCTGAACCATGTTCATTTTGGGCATCGCGATGATATCTCCACAAATGAGACTCAATCCCTGCTTACCGCAGCCTTTTCGACCAAGCCGCGTTTTTCTTCCAATTCTTTTTTGAGCATTTCTCTCTGGTCCCGAAGATTTTCGGGCAGTTCCGCATAGGCATTCTCAAACATGGTCAGAGGGTCGATGCCGTTTTCTACAACTTCCTGCCAGCGTCGCTCCGCTGCGTTGATTTCCGTTTTGACTTCCTCGACTATCGACTGGACCAACTGATCGTCGACAATGTTTTTGGCTCTAAGGTACTTTTCGAACCGGATGATCGGGTCGCGCATCTCCCATTGCTTGACCTCTTCTTCGGTACGGTATTTCTTAGGGTCATCGGCGGTAGTATGCATGGCGAGCCGGTAAGTCAACATCTCTATGAAAGTGGGTCCCTCGCTGTTTCTGGCGCGGTCCGCCGCATCTTTGACCGCGCTGTATACGGCGAGAATGTCGTTTCCATCCACCTGCAAGCCGGGCATGTCGTAGGCAATCGCTTTTTGCGCCAGGGTCTTTGAATGGGTTTGCCGGCTTCTGGGCAGGGATATCGCCCAGTGGTTGTTCTGGCATATGAAAATGACCGGCGTCTGGTAGACCGAGGCGAAATTCATAGCCTCGTGAAAATCCCCCTGTGAGGTAGCTCCATCGCCAAAAAAAGTCGCAACTACCGACTCTTGACCTCGATACTTTAACCCGTAGCCTATTCCCACCGCATGAGACATTTGAGAGCCGACGGGAACCGATACCGGAAGCATGTTCAACCCAACCGGCATCATCCCGCCTTCGTTGTAGCCGCTATAATAGAGAAGTACGCGCTCCATGGGCTTGCCGCGCCAGATTTCGACAGCGTTTTCTCGAAAAGAGGGCACAATCCAGTCCTCGGGCTTCAGGGCCGCTGCCGCGCCAACCTGCGCCTCCTGCCCCTTCAGGGGAGCAAAAGTCCCTATCTTGCCTTGCCTCTGCAGGATCAACATCCTTTCGTCGAACCTTCGCCCAAGCATCATGGCCCGATAGAGTTTCACAAGCAGTTCGCCGGAGAGTTGCGGTTCGAGGGATTTGTCAACCTGTCCCTCCTGGTCGAGGACCGAAAGATATTTAATGTGGTATGGGAGGTCGATTTCTTCGGTCGGCATTACTATTCTCTTTCTCACCTCGAGATTCTCTGTAAAAGGTGGGTACAAAAATGAACGGAAAAAATAGAAACTTACACAAAATCATTTGCCATTGAGCAACCAATATAAGTACAGGCTTTTTTTTCTGCCAGAGGGCATTAACTGGAGTTCATGAAAATAGATCCACTTTGATCTGGAATTTGACACCCGAGTAACTATTTTAGTGACTATTCTGATTACTATCCGAATCCAGGAAGCTAAGACATATGAAAGCTCCATTGATCAAGACTCCTCTGCCGGGGCCCAAAGCAGCCGAACTTATCCGTGTCGACGCACAGTTCGTCTCTCCATCCTATACAAGAATTTATCCGCTGGTGGTCGAAAGCGCGCAGGGATCCTGGGTGCTAGACGTCGACGGAAATCAGTTTTTGGATTTCACGGCGGGTATAGCCGTAAACGCAACCGGCCATTGTCATCCTGAGGTGGTCGAAGCGATAAGGGACCAGGCCGGAAAATTGATACACATGTCAGGGACCGATTTCTATTATTCACCCCAGATTGTTCTCGCTCAAAAGCTGGCTGAGATAGCAAATATGACCGGCGGGGCCAGGGTTTTTTACGGGAACTCCGGCGCGGAGGCCGTGGAAGCCGCACTTAAACTCTCTCGCTATCATAGCAGACGCGAACAGATGATCTCTTTTTTCGGCGCTTTTCACGGCAGGACTATGGGCGCGCTTTCTCTTACCGCAAGCAAAGCATACCAGAAAAAGTATTACCATCCCTTCGTGCCGGGGATTACCCACGTTCCTTACCCTAACTGTTACCACTGCCCTCACGGCGCCTGTTACCCGGACTGCGGTTCCGCGTGCGTGCAGTGGATAGAAGATCCCCTGTTCCGCACCTGTATCCCCCCCGAGGAAGTGGCGGCCATTTTCGTGGAACCCATTCAGGGAGAGGGCGGCTATATCGTTCCGCCACCACAATTCCACCTGGAATTGAGCAAACTGGCAAAAAAGTACGGCATCCTTCTCGTTGCCGACGAGATCCAAACCGGAATGGGAAGAACCGGAAAGATGTTCGCCATGGAACACTTCGGCGTCGAACCGGACATAATGGCCATTGCCAAGGGGATCGCCTCGGGAATGCCGCTTGGAGCAATGATCGCCAACGCGCAAATTATGGACTGGCACGCCGGGGCGCACGCTTCGACTTTCGGCGGCAATCCCGTTTCCTGCCGGGCAGCCCTGGCGACTATCGATCTGCTGCAAGCAGGTCTGATCGAGAATGCGGAAATCAGGGGGCGGCAGCTAATCACCGGGTTGCAGGAGATCCAGAAAAGCTTCGAATGCATGGGAGACGTGCGTGGCAAAGGTCTGATGGTCGGCGTGGAACTTGTCAAAGACCGCATAACCAAAGAGAGCGCCCCCGATTTGCGCAGTCTCATCGTTCAAAGCGCCTTTCACAGTGGTCTGCTCCTGCTCGGGTGCGGTGAAAGCACAATCCGGTTTTGCCCGGCTCTTACCATCAGCGCCGGGGAAATAAACACGGGGCTTTCTATTTTTGAGGAAACACTAAGAAAAGTCGCCGGATAAAATTCCATCCGTGTCTATCCGTGCCCATCCGTGTCTCGAAGCTTAAAGGACATCCATGAAAGATCTTCTCCAAAGGCTCGATATAGGCGAACTCAACCAGGGCGCTCTCAGCGGACTGGACTGCGTGGACTGCCGGGGTGAAATCCTTGAATCCGTATCGCCGATAGACGGGAAAACCCTCGCCAAAATCCGGCAGGCCGACTCGACCGCTTATGAAATAGTGGTGCAAAAAGCCAAAACAGCCTTCGAACAGTGGCGGGACGTTCCGGCCCCAAAGCGCGGTGAAGTGGTGCGACGTATCGGCGACGCCTTCCGGGAGCGAAAAACAGAACTCGGCGGGCTGATCTCGATGGAGATGGGGAAAATACGCGCCGAGGGGGAAGGCGAGGTGCAGGAGTTGATCGATATGTGCGATTTTGCTGTCGGCCAGTCAAGGATGCTCTACGGATTATCCATGCACAGCGAAAGGCCCGGGCATCGCATGCTCGAACAATATCATCCGCTCGGCCCCGTTGGGGTTATTACGGCGTTTAACTTCCCGGTTGCGGTATGGTCCTGGAACGCCATGCTGGCGCTGATCGCAGGAGATTCGGTTGTCTGGAAGCCTTCGAGCAAGGTCCCGCTTTGCGCCATTGCAGCAAACTCGATAGCCGCCCGCATCATAAAGGATTGCGGCTATTCCGATGCTCTTTTGAGCGTCGTCATCGGTACGGGGGAACAAATCGGAGAGCGATTGGCCGCGGACAGGCGGCTGCCCCTTATCTCCGCGACCGGCAGCGTGCCGATGGGAAAGAGGGTCGGTGAGGTCGTTTTGTCCAGGCTAGGAAGGCCCCTGCTCGAACTTGGAGGTAACAACGCCGTTATCGTTACTGCAAGCGCTGACCTCAAGCTCGCCGTGCAAGCCGTATTGTTCGGCGCAGTGGGCACCGCCGGGCAGAGGTGCACCACCATCAGGCGGCTCATAGTGCACAACTCTATCTTCGACGCCATGAAAGAAGAACTCATATCCGCCTACAAACAGGTCAAGATCGGCAACCCCCTGGACAAAGGCATGCTGATGGGGCCTCTAATCGATACTCAAGCAGTCGAAGCGATGAAAAAGGCGCTCGAAGAAATCAAAAAAGATGGCGCAAAGGTGCTCTACGGAGGTGAAGTGCTCTCCGGCGGCATATATGATGCCGGCACATATGTTTCTCCCTGCATCTGCGAAGTGGAAAACAGCTATCCCATCGTGAAAAAAGAAACTTTCGCCCCCATTTTGTACATGATTCGCTACGATGGCCTCGAACAGGCCATTGAATTCCACAACGACGTTCCTCAGGGACTTACTTCGTCCATTTTTACAAACGACCTGCGCGAGTCTGAACTCTTTCTTAGCAGCCGGGGGAGCGATTGCGGAATTGCCAACGTAAATATCAGCACCTCCGGGGCCGAAATCGGCGGCGCTTTCGGGGGTGAGAAGGATTCCGGAGGCGGCCGGGAATCGGGTTCGGATTCCTGGAAAGCATATATGCGCCGCCAGACCTGCACTATCAACTGGTCCG